>CAMZDE010000006.1 GCA_947305255.1 uncultured Alphaproteobacteria bacterium | reverse complement strand
ATACGGCAATTATTGCCAAAGGTATTAAATATTTTTTATTCATCTCTTTTCCCCCATAGGTTTTATAAATTAAAACGACCACCAGAATAGGGTGGTCGGGGTGTTAGTAAATCAGTAAGTGAATGATTCCGACGGTCTTTCGGTTACCCGTATTATATACACCAACGGCACCCCGACACAAAGCGGGGATTAACGATGCCAACAAAAAGCACCGCACTTACAGGCCTACTAAAGCCCCGAACCTAATCTCTCAGGTTCTTAGACATTCTATCACAAATTTTCAACATACACAAGGCTATAATTTGCAACAAAAAAACACCGGCAAAATGCCGGTGTTTTTAACAATTTTCAACAATTATTTAACTGTTGTTGTTGCGTTACGGTTATATTTCCAAACATCTTCACCGGTACCTTTGACCAATGGGCGTTCTTTGCCATAAGAGATTGTGGAAATACGACGGCCATCAATTCCGTCATTGACCAATACTTTCTTTGCCGCGTTTGCACGACGTGCACCAAGGGCCAAGTTGTATTCTGTGGAACCACGTTCGTCGCAATTACCAGCGATTTGGATTTTTGTTCCTTCGTGGTTTTTCATATACAAAGATTGACCAAGTAAGTTATCGCGCGCTTCGTCTGAAATTTCAGCCGAATTAAATGCGAAAAATACGCGTTGATCATTCAAATCCGCAGGTTCAACAATACTGGAACCACAGCAAGCAGCCAACAGTCCAGCAGCACCAGCCAACAAAGCAAAATTTTTTATTTTCATGAAAATACTCCCTTGAGTTTTTGTTGCTCAACGTATATTCTATACCAATATAAAAACAAAATCAAGGACAAATCATGGGATGTTATGCTCTGGAAGATTTAAGTATGGCCGGCGTTATGTGGGAAGTGTCTGAAACCCCAGAAATAGGGGGAGCCAAGAAAGCACCGTATCAGCAAACTTTCATGGATACAAAAAACGCAGCGACCAATAATAAACCGATTATCATTCCGCCGGCGGCACCTATTAGTTTAGAGACTGTAAAATCTATGGTGGCGCGCCCAAGCGACATCGATTCGTTGGTTCGTATGGTGATGGAATTTAATCATCCGCTGCGCGGGGGCGCAACAAATGTAGTCACACCGAACATCGCAAAAAATCCAAACGGGTTGGTTATAATCAC
The DNA here is from genome assembly GCA_947305255.1 of uncultured Alphaproteobacteria bacterium. Lineage (GTDB taxonomy): Bacteria > Pseudomonadota > Alphaproteobacteria > Rs-D84 > Rs-D84 > Enterousia. Next base: position 30,305 of record CAMZDE010000006.1, on the reverse strand, counting down.
AGACATGCCGAGTGGTGACGATGATTTATCCGGCAAAATTTTGTCTGGTTCGGCCGGCGAATTAGTTGATAAAATGCTGAACGCGATTGAAATGTCACGCGATAGCGTATCGATTATACCACTTTTGTTTTGGCGCACCCCTGGGGGACGCACCCCAAACCGCGAAGAATTAGATTTAGCGCGTCCATTCGTCGATAAAATGATAGAAATGTTGAAACCGCACATAGTTATTACTTTTGGTACATTGGCCGCCGAAGAGATAGGCCAAACGAATTTATCCGCCAATCACGGTAATGAAATCAATTGTGAATCTGAATATAAAATCATTCCGATATATCATCCAAATTACCTGATATTAAAACCCAGCGCCAAGAAAGATGTTTGGACGGCACTGCAAAACGTGCAAAAAATGTTGAAAAACCTTTAATAATATTTAATAATACACAATGTGTATTAACAAAGGAGCACGACAATTAGACCAACTAATAATAACAAAGCCCGCGATATGGGGCCGCGTATAAATGAAAAAATATTTGCTAAATCGGTTCAAGTAATCAGCAATGATGGCCAAAATCTTGGCACTATGGATACAAATGACGCGTTAAACATGGCGTATGATATGGGGTTGGATTTGGTGGAAATAAACGCCCAATCAACACCTGTATTGGTCAAGATTATGGATTACGGCAAATACAAATACGAACAGAAAAAACGCGCTAATGAGGCACGTAAAAAACAAAAGACTATTGAATTACGCGAAGTTTGGGTCACGCCTGTTATCGAAGAAAACGATTTCAATGTGAAAATGAAAAAGGTTTTTGAATTTTTAGATGCAGGGAACAAGGTTAAAATCGCTGTTATGACGCACGGCGACAAACGCGTTCTGGCGCGCAGTCGTGATGCGGTTCCACAATTGTTCGCACGCATTACTGAATTGATTGGCGAACGTGGTGTGATAGAATCAAAATCTAAACCCGAAGAAAGAACAAAATCTATGATAATTGCTCCGGCAAAATAGTTTTGTGTTTGATTTCAAAAAAACCGTCATATTGACGGTTTTTTAATTGCAAATATGGTTTTTATGGGGTATTGTAAATTCTGCGAATATATAAAAAGGGAAACATATGGAAACAAACAAACTATCGTTCGAAGAAGCATATAAACAATTAACAGAATTGGTTAAAAAAATGGAATCCGGCGAAATGCCGTTGGCTGATTCTGTGGCGGCATACGAACAGGGCGTAAAATTAAAGGCGTATTGCGAACAGTTGCTGAAAGAAGCAGAATTGAAAATTGAAACATTGAAAATTTCAAATACTGGGGAATAATATGGCCGATAAAAACAAACTTTCGCCAGTAATGCAACAATATGTTGATATGAAATCTGAAAACCCAGATGCATTGCTGATGTTTCGTTTGGGCGATTTTTATGAGGCCTTCTTTGAAGATGCAAAAACGGTCAGCGAAACACTTAGTTTGGTTTTAACTCATCGTGGCACAGACGGTTTTGGCGCGGACGTTCCTATGTGTGGGATTCCGTGGCATGCGGCGGATAATTATTTTGGACGTTTGGTGCGCGCGGGGTTCAAGGTTGCTTTGGTTGAACAAATGGAAACGCCGCAACAGGCCAAAGAACGCGGCCACAAATTCATTGAACGCCGGGTTATTCGTGTTTTAACCCCCGGAACAATCACAGACGAAAATTTATTAACACCAAAAAATTCTAATTTCTTGGTTTCCATTGTCCCGATTTCTGAATCAAAATTTGATATTGCAGGATGTGATATTTCAACTGGTGAAATTTTTGTTGGGTGTTCTGATTGCATTGCCGACGATATGATTCGTATAAATCCTGCGGAAATAATTTATCCTGAAAATGCCGCGGAAAACGCAATTATAAAAAATCTGCGCGAAATATATAAAACAACGCCGGTATATGAAAAATTGTATGTGCGGTCTGATATAAATTTGATTGTGACACATGTGTTTGGTGGAAATATAAAATCTGAAAATCACGATAATGTGTGCGCGACCACTTTGATGGCAGGCTATTTATTTAATACTCAGCGTGGCGCGAACATATCATTCCGGACACCATACGATTTCAAATCAGGACGTCAATTATTAATCGATTCTGCCACGTGGAAAAGTCTGGAAATAGACGCACCGTTAAATGATGGTGGAACATGTTTGTTGGACGTGATTGATCGAACGGTTACTGCATCTGGGGCGCGAAAGTTGCGTTCTTATTTGCGGACTTTGCCGGGGGGACGGGACGAAATTTTATCCCGCCAAGAGCACATTGGACATTTGTTAATAAATCGACCATTAATGTCACAAATCAACGCAACATTATCACGTGTTCCCGATGTAAATCGCGCCATATCAAGATTGATGTCAGGACGTGGTACACCACGCGACATGCGAAATGTGTCTGAATTTTTATCGGTATTGGACGCGATAAAGGCAATCGGTGAAAAATTAGATCCTGTGTTATGCGACAAATTCCGCGGCATAAACACACACGAGAGTTTTTCGGTCGAATTAAAATCTGCATTGAACGATGAATTGCCGACTTTCTTTCGTGACGGCAATGTGATTAAAAATGGTTTTGATATATCACTTGATAATATGCGACAATTATCAAATGGCGCAATTGAAACAATTGCAAAGTTACAGGCAGAATATATCGCACAAACGAATATCAACACATTGAAAATAAAGTTCAATAATATATTGGGTTATTTCATAGAAGTTCCATCTGCCCGCGCCGACGTATTGATGGCACCAGAATCTGGATTTATACATCGTCAGACAATGGCGGGCAATATGCGTTTCACAACGCCACAATTAATTGATTTAGATAACGATGTGCGAAACGCATCGGACAAGGCTGCTGCCATAGAGGCTCAAATCATTGATTCTTTGATTGAAAAAATCAGAAACATATCTGACGATTTGATGAACACGGCGGATTTGGTCGCTGAAATCGATGTTTGGTTGGCATTGGCAACATGCGCAGATTTATATTCATGGGTTCGTCCAAATATCACAGACGGCACAGAATTTAATATCGTGGGCGGGCGTCATCCGGTCATAGAATTTGCACTGCGTGCGCGTGGTGATAATTTCGTTAAAAACGATTGTGATTTAGACGATAAATCTATTGCTTTATTGACCGGACCAAATATGGCCGGCAAATCAACATATTTGCGCCAGAACGCGATTTTGGTCGTGTTGGCGCACCTGGGGTCATTTGTGCCGGCACAAAGTGCTACAATTGGAATTTGCGATCAATTGTTCAGTCGTGTTGGTGCGTCTGATAATTTGGCGGCAGGCCAATCGACATTTATGGTTGAAATGGTCGAAACAGCGAATATATTAAATCGCGCAACAAAAAAATCTTTCATTATATTTGATGAAATAGGGCGCGGCACGTCAACATATGATGGTATGGCGATTGCTCAGGCTGTCTTAGAATACCTGAACGAATTGGAACCACGAACATTGTTTGCGACGCATTATCATGAATTAACCGGTTTGGTGAATAGCGAAAATTTAACACATGTTTCATGTTTGACTATTGACGTTCGCGAACATAATAATGACATCGTATTTTTGCATAAGATTATATCTGGGGTGGCAAATCGCTCTTATGGTATTGCTGTGGCCAAAATGGCCGGTATGCCCGAACAAATTGTCAAACGTGCCGAGACGGTTTTGGACAACCTTGAAAATGCGAATATGCCGGTAAAAACGACAAAATCAACCCCGTCGGTAAAGCCGATGGTTGCCGAAGATGCGCCAAAATCACAACTATCTTTATTCGGGTAAAAAATGGACGGAATCGTAATCTTAGACAAAGATAGCGGCGTATTCAGCAGAACCGCCGGTGGACGCGTTGCAAAAATGTTTAGAACTAAAAAATTCGGGCATATTGGGACTTTGGACCCGATGGCGACCGGTGTTTTACCGATTGCGATTGGCAACGCGACAAAAATGATTCCTTTTATCGAAGATATTTGTCAAAACCGGAAAGAATATTTGTTTGGAATAAAATTCGGATTTCAAACTGACACATTAGATATTACCGGCAAAATCGTTAAAAAGGCCGGTAAAATACCCGATGAAAATGCTGTAAAAAAAGCCTGTGAAATTCTAGAAAAAACCAACGAACAGATTCCACCGGCATTTTCTGCAATTCATATTGACGGCAAACGCGCATACGAATTGGCGCGCATAGGACAAGACATAGATATGAAACCACGTCCAATAACGCTTTATAAACTGGAATTTACCGGTAAAACGGACGAAGAATTTAATTTCCGCGTTGTTTGTTCGCGCGGAACATATGTGCGCGCAATCGTTCGCGATATCGCCGCGATATGCGACACAATTGGCACCACAACATATATTCGTCGCACGATGACAAACGGCTTTTCAATAAAAAATGCGGTAAAACTTGATTTTTTAGAAAATCTGTTTAATAATAGTGCGGCTATCACAAAATATTTGATGGCACCCGATTTTGCACTGGGGGACATTCCGGTAATAAATCTGGGGGATGAAGACGCCAAATTGTATAAAAATGGCGGATTCATAAAAACCGACGGGAATGACGGTTTGCGGCGCGTTTATTCTGGTAAAAACTTTATCGGTATTGGGCGTGTTGACGACGGCACACTCCGTCCACAAAGAACCATTTAAAAAAAGGAAAAACATAATGTCCATAACAAAACAAAAGAAAAGCGAATTGGTTGCTGCATTTAAAACTACTGAACACGATAACGGTGGTTCTGCGGCATCTCAGGTTGCGGTTTTAACAGAACGCATTCGTAATTTAACAGAACACATGAAAAACAACCACAAAGACGAACATTCAAAACGTGGTTTGTTGTTGATGGTGAATCGCCGCAAAAAATTGTTGGCATACATCAAAAAGAATAGTGCTTCTGAATACGAAGATTTGATTAAAAAATTGGGTCTGCGTAAATAAGACGAAAAAACCGGCAATTGCCGGTTTTTTTATTCTTTTGTTTCTTCGGATTTCTTTTCAGATTCCAAGAAACTTTCCAGCCAATGGTTGTCGGTTTTCAACTGGCGTACATCGGAATTTTCCAGCAATCTTTTTTGCAATGGAATTGTGGTTTTTACCCCCTCTATCACAAATTCGTCCAATGCACGTTGCGCACGCATAATACATGCAGGATGCGATTGTGCATGCACGACCAATTTTGCAATCATTGAATCATATGTCGCAGGTATCGTGTATCCTGTGTATGCCGCGCTATCCACACGAACGCCCAATCCGCCCGATGGCGCATAAAGCGTTATTGTTCCTGGATTTGGGACAAAAGTTTCTGGGTCTTCGGCATTTATACGAAATTCAATCGCATGACCGTGCGGAACCAAACTTGATTGTGTATAGCCTAACTTTTCACCTGCTGCGATTCTTATTTGTTCGCGCACTAAATCAATACCATACACCATTTCAGTCACTGGATGTTCCACCTGTAAGCGCGTATTCATTTCTAAGAAATAAAATTTGCCATCTTCGAACATAAATTCAAACGTGCCAGCGTTTGTGTATTTCATTTTCTTGGCCGCGGCTTTACAGACCTCTATCATATCGTCGCGCTGTTTTTGTGTTAACACCGCCGCAGGGCATTCTTCCATAACTTTTTGATTTTTTCTTTGCAGCGAACAATCGCGTTCGCCAAAAATCACAACGCCGCCGTGTTTGTCACCCAAAACCTGAAATTCAATATGGCGCGGATGCAATAATAATTTTTCCATATAGAGTGTATCATCGCCAAACGCAGTTTTTGATTCGGCCTTGACCAACGGGTACGCCTCTTTTAATTCGTTTGCGTTGTGAACCGCGCGCATGCCGCGTCCACCACCACCGGCCGCCGCCTTGATCATCACAGGATAACCGATTTTATCCGCCCAAGATAATGCGTCATCAATATTTTTTAATGCGCCATCTGACCCCGGGACAACCGGCAAACCACATTTAATTGCGGTCTGTTTTGCGTTCACTTTGTCGCCCATTTTGCGAATCATATCGGCGGTTGGCCCAATCCAAATCAGACCGTGTTGTTCAACCTTGTCCACGAAATCAGCGCGTTCAGATAAAAATCCGTACCCAGGGTGAATCGCATCTGCATTCGTCAATAATGCCGCCGTCAAAATCGCAGATTCGTTCAGGTACGATTCCGCGCTCTGGGCCGGCCCGATACACACAGATTCATCGGCCAATTTAACGTGCAAAGCGTTTTTATCTGCCGTTGAATATACCGCAACAGTACGAATTCCCATATCACGACAGGCGCGAATCACACGCAGCGCGATTTCGCCGCGGTTCGCGATTAAAACTTTCTTTATTTGTGGCATAATAAAATCCCTATTCAATTACAACAATCGGCGTATCAAATTCCACCGCCGCGCCGTCCGTGACCAATATTTCTTTGACCACGCCATCAATGTCAGATTTAATCGGGTTAAATGTCTTCATCGCCTCTACCAGCGCAACTGTGTCACCGACATGTACACTATCGCCAACATTGACAAATGGTTTTGCCCCCGGTTCAGGTGCCAAATATGCAACCCCAACCATTGGCGATTTTAACGCATGTCCCGATATAGCACATTCAGAATCTTTCTTTTGTTGTGGTGCGACAAAACCAACCGGTGCCGCAACCGCCTGTTGTTTCGATAAATGAATATGTTTGCGATACAAACCCAATAACAGTTGACGTTCTAAATCTAATTCAGTTATGCCCATTTCATCCATTAATTTAGACATATTTTCAACTGTTGCTCTAAATGATGTCATAATTATAAATCCTTTTGTTTTCTTCAAACGTTAATATAAATTTTACCATAATGTTTTATTATGTCAAGATATCACGGCACCGGATCATAGCCGCAACCACCCCCAGGCCGACAACGCGAAATCCGTTTAATTCCCAACAATATTCCACGAAAAAAGCCGTGTTTTTCAATCGCTAAACGTGTGTATTCACTGCATGTCGGGGTAAATCTGCATGCCGCACGGCCGCCAGTAATAGGCGAAATACAAATTTGATATACGCGAACCATCGCACACCCAACGCGTGCCAATAAATTATTTTTGGTTGCCATGACGTCTATATACTCTTGAAATTTTGCGAAGTGCTCTGCGCATACGTTCGCGCCCTTGGTCACGCGGCGCATCCATAATTTTAGCGTTCGCAATAAAAATATAGTCCAAACAAGGCAACATTAATTTTTCATTATATGCAATCCAATCGCGCAGCAAACGTTTTGCACGATTTCTCTGGACAGCCAATTTGAAAACACGCTTTGACACGACGATACCGTATCGCGGGTCTTCGGGTGTCTGGGTTAATTTTGTTTTTACAATGAAATATTCAGACCGCCCCACAATGCAATCATTCGGGGTCAAAAAGTCAGAATGTTTCAATATTGTCTTACGTTTCATGCTATATATCATAGCAAAATATATTGAATTGCAAATAAAAAAGCAAAATTTATATCCCGACACTTGATTTTTTCAAGACCTGTTTTATAATGCGAAAAAATATAACCCAAAGGGGCGCATGTATGTATAATTGGTTATTGAAATTTTTCTCCTCAGATATGGCGATTGATTTAGGAACTGCGAATACTTTGATTTATGTCAAAGGTCGCGGAATCGTCCTTAATGAACCGTCGGTTGTCGCGGTTGCTGAAAATAAATTGTTGGGCCGCAAAGAAATCTTGGCCGTCGGGGCAGAGGCTAAACAGATGTTTGGTCGTACACCGGGGTCTATATCTGCGGTTCGTCCATTACGTGACGGCGTTATTGCTGATTTCGAAGTTGCCGAAGAAATGATTAAATACTTTATTCGCAAAGTGCACCAGAAAAACCCGTTGGCGGCACCCTTGATTATTATATGCGTGCCATCGTGCGCAACCCAAGTGGAACGCCGCGCTATTCAAGAAGCGGCAGATGCGGCCGGTGCGCGTAAGGTGTATATTGTCGAAGAATCAACGGCTGCGGCAATTGGTGCGGGGCTGCCGGTTGATAAACCATTGGGGTCAATGGTGTTGGATATCGGTGGTGGCACGACAGAGGTTGCAGTTATGTCATTGGGTGGCATTGTGTATTCTAATGCGGTTCGCACTGCGGGTGATCAAATGGACGAAGACATTATTGAATACGTTCGCAAGAACAAGAATTTATTGATTGGTGAAAACACGGCCGAAGAAATCAAAAAGAAAATCGGGACTGCGATTATGCCAAAAGATAAAACCAACGAATTGACTATGAAAATCAAGGGACGCGATTTGATGTCGGGCACACCACGTGAAACAATCGTGACCGAATCCCAGATTGCAACTGCGCTGGCCCAGACGGTGACAAAAATTGTAAATACTGTGCATTTGGCATTGGAATCAACACCACCAGAATTGTCTGCTGATATTGCGGACCTTGGTATCGCGATGACGGGCGGCGGATCATTATTGCGCGGATTGGACGCTGCGATTCGCGCCGCCACAGGGTTACCTGCATTTTTGGTTGATAATCCAATGGCATGCGTTGCCGTGGGCAGTGGTAAAATGTTGTCCAATATTGACAAGAGCAAACATATCCTGCAAACAATGTATTAAACAAAAACCGGCAAATGCCGGTTTTTTGTTATAACAAATCATCAAGAACCTGCAAAGTTACAGGGGTTGTTTCGCTATCATCGTCCCATGTTGTGTATATCACGACGCGTTGGTTTTCAATACTATCGTATAGCCCTGCAATTTCTGAGCCGTATTCGTTGTCCAAGATATCCATATTTTCTTTAACACGATTTATCGCCGCAATTGCATCATTATATGCGCCCTTAACATATATCATACAAGAACATTTTTATCGACCGCCCTTCGTATCGGAAAAATTATTGATAATCATTCATATCTTAAACTATCTATTGGGTTTAATTTAGCAGCGCGAAAGGCAGGCATTACCCCAGATGCCAAACCGACAATTATTGCGACCGACACTGATAAAATCACCGGCCAAAAACTGAATGGGACGTTGTATTTTAATATGAAACGTCCGACGCCTTGGGATAATCCGACGCCGAATATCAACCCGAACATAGAGCCTATAAATGATATCATTACTGATTCAGATAAAAATTGAATTATTATCACGCGTTCGCGCGCACCGACTGCTTTGCGAATGCCTATTTCGCGGGTGCGTTCTACGACTGAAACCAACATCATATTCATAATGCCGATTGAACCAACCAATAACGATACGGCCGCAATAGAAATCAACAGCAATTTCAGATAGCCCGTGACTGTATCCATTGTTTCCATAATTTGTTTCATATCTGTGATTTGGAAATCGTCTTCGTCGCCTTCTTTCAATCGGTGCCGCTGACGAAGCAGTGCGCTGATTTGATCGGTGACGACGGCGTTATCGGCATCTTGGTATATTTTTAAAGCAATCATTGATACAGAATCAGGAAAAGGCGAACCCTGTAATCGTTTTTTCAATGTTGTAATCGGAATGATTATCATATCGTCTTGGGATCCAAATGCAGAATCACCGCGCGCCTTCATCACACCGATTATAACAAAAGGCATATTTTGAATACGAATAATTTCGCCAACTGGATTTTCAGGCAAACCTAATTCGCGCGCTGTGTCTGGGCCGATAACCGCATACGTAGATGCATTTTTAACCGCGGTCATATCAAAGAAAGCACCATGTTCAACGTCTATGTCTTGGATAACTGTGTAATCGGGGTATGTTCCTAACATCATCGTTGACCAATTTTTATTACCATATATAACCTGTGCGGAACCGCTTTGCGCCGGCGTGATAGACATAACGTCTGGTAATTTCCTTATCTGTTCCGCGTCCAAAGTTGTCAAAGTATTGCGATTCCCAGAACGCACACCGCCACGCCGCGCCGCGCCTGCACGAATAACAATCGTATTCGTCCCCAGTGATGAAAATTGATCAGTGATTGATTGTTGAACTGTTTCGCCAACTGCGACCATTATCACAACCGCCATAACGCCAATGATAATCCCCAGAACAGTCAGAAATGAACGAAGTTTGTTTCCGCTGACCGACAACCAAGATTCTTTCAATATATCGCCCAGCGTCATTTTTTATGTTCCTTTTGTGATTTTAATAATACGGTTTCGCTTTTTGGAATTGGGCCGTCATATGTAATGCGTCCGTCATAGATATGTATAACGCGGTGCGCATATTGTGCGATTTCAAATTCGTGCGTGATAATGACGATAGTTATGCCCATATCTGAATTTAGTTTTTTGAAAAATTTTAATATTTCATTTCCCATTTTTGAATCAAGCGATCCAGTCGGTTCGTCGGCTAAAATCAATTTAGGATTCCCAGACAATGCACGCGCAATTGCAACGCGCTGTTTCATTCCACCGGATAATTGTGTTGGCAGATACGATTCAAATTTGCGAAGCCCGACCAAATCCAGCATTTCGTGTGCGCGGCGGATTCTGTCGTCGGGCGACATTCCGCGATACATTAATGGCAATTGGACATTGTCTAATATGTTTCGTTTGGGCAACAAATTAAAATTTTGGAAAACAAAGCCGATATATTCGTTGCGAACGGTTGCTAATTCATCAGGTGTCATTGTTGTTATATCTTTGCCATATAATTCGTATACGCCGGATGTTGCGGAATCCAACGCCCCAATAATATTCATGCACGTTGATTTTCCAGAGCCTGATGGCCCCATAATCGCAACAAATTCACCTGAATTCACAACAAAAGATATATCAAATAGAACCTGTTGTTCACCGCCGATTTCCAACGGGAAAATCTTGTTTATCTTTTTTAACGTAATGATTGCCGGTTGTGTTGCCATTTTTTTACATTGGGCCCCCGCGCATAGTGCTTTTGTTCGTAGAAACCTGACCCGTAAACCCAATTATCAATTTGTCGTCTGGTTTGATTTCGTCTGAAATAATCTGGGTTTCAGTTGGCGTGGTTAAACCTTTTTTATACGGTACAAAAATGATATCTTCATCGCGTTTAATCGCCAGATGCGTTTGGGGTGTCGCATCTTCGGGCGCATTATCAATTATATTTTTATATGACCGAATAAGCAGACCTGAATTTTTCGTTTTCCAAATATCTTTTGCATTTGCGACAACAACAGTGACAAAAGCCGTCATCCCTGGCATCAGGCGTAAATCAGAATTATCGACGTCAATCACAACTGTATAAACAACGACGTTTGAAACGGTTGTTGGCGATAATCTTATTTGACGCACAACACCATCAAAAGTTTGGTTTGGATATGCATCAACAGTGAATGTGACGTTTTGGCCTTCGACTATCATACCAATATCCGCTTCGGATACAGCGGTTTCAATCTGCATTTTGGATAAATCTTCGGCAATTTCAAAAAGGTCAGGTGTTTGGAACGATGCCGCCACTGTTTGACCTTTGTCCACTTTGCGCGAAATGACCGTCCCGTTAACCGGTGACGTTATTGTTGCATAGCCTAAATTAGTGACTGCGCGATCGTATGAATATTGCAATTTGTTAACGGCTTGTTTTGCCTGTTCGTATGTAGTTTGAGATTTTTCCATTTCTGCGCGTGATATGAAACCGTCCGCATACAACGTTTTATTTCTTCCATATTCGCTTTGTGAATATTTCAATTCTGATTTTGCAGAATCCAATGTCGCTTTGGCTTCATCAACCGAAGATTTCAAAACAGACGGTTCGATTGTTAATAATATATCGCCTTGGGCAACATGCGAATTATAATCAACAAAAATATCTTCGATTGTGCCGGACACTTGCGAACCAACGTTCACAGTATTTACTGGTTGAATTTCACCGGTCGCAGTCACAGTTTGTGTTATATCGCCACGCGTTATATCAATCGTTATATATTTTTTCTTTTTTTTAATATGAAATCCAACGGTCATCCATATAACCAAAAGAATTATGATCGCGCCTAATAAAATCCACCACTTTTTGCGCCATATCCACATAAAAAATCTTTTGTATAGCGCTTGTTTTTCTTCCATTATTTTGTGTCCTTTAATCCTGATTTAATATCGCCAATCGCCAATGCAACAGCCGCGCGCTTTACAAATAAATCGTATTTTGCCGCATTATGTTGTTTTTGCGCGTCAACTAATTCAGATTGTGCTGTTTGCCAATCCAGCATTGTTGCGCGTCCAACCTTGTACATACCGGCTGTGACATGTTCGCTTTCGGTTGCAGATTTCAATAATGTTTTTGTTTGGTTCAAAACTGTCTTTGCGGTTTTGTAATTTTGAAAAGCACTGAATACGTCCATGTTTGCATTGTTTGAAACGCTTTGTTCCATGTATTTAGTATTTTCATAATCAGCCCCCGCGGCACGCGTATTATAAAAATTTGAAAATCCTGTGAATATAGGCATAGATACAGAAACACCAAATTGACCTTTGGCATTTATAGACATTTTGTCGAACATTCCGCCAATTGTTCTGTCGTTTATATTTATGTCGCCATGAATAGAAAAAGACGGCAGGTTTTTCAAAAACGCACTGCGCTTGCGATAAAGCGCGGCCGACGTTTGCGCGTTCGCTTTCAATAAATCAGGTCGTTGTTTTTGTGCGATTTCAATCAATTTATTTATGTTGTCTATTTCTGTGTCTGACCCAAAATTTGCAGGCATATCCTTGATTTTTATATCTTGGTCGGCAGGAAAAGACAGGTTATTTAACAGTGTCCCTTTGGCAATTTCACGATTGTTTTTTGCGCGTTCTAATGATAATTTTGATGACGCCAGATTTGTATCAGCCTTATATACGTCCGCCTTGGCTACTGCGCCAGCGTTAAATTTTTTATCTGCTGTATTCTTGGCTGTCTGGGCCACGGTTAATGCAGATTCTGCGGCCAAAACATCTGCATCTGCAATCAATAGCGCGTAATAAGAACCAATCAAAGAATAAATGTAATTTTGGATTGTTTCATCGTAATCGAAACCTGTCGCACGATACATAGCCAAAGTTTGCGCAAAATCAGATTCGCGTTTTCCAAAATCAAAAATTAAATATGATGCAGAAATAGACGCACTATAATCCCAATCGTCGTTTTGGGTATGTGAACGTTGCGCCCCCGCAGAACCTGAAAACGTCGGCAAAAACACAGAATGCGCCGCGTTTTTGCTGTAACGAGCAGATTGCAAAGACATATATGCGGCGGCCGTTTGTGGATTCCGGCAAAGCCCCAATTCAACAATTTCTTGCAACGTCATTTCGTGTGTTGGCACTTTTCGTGTTGTTGCGCAATCTTCGCTTGCAAAAGCGTATATCGGAAAAGTCACAAATAATGTGATTAATTTTTTCATATTCATTCTCTTTTGTCTTATATAAACAATACCATGCATTCAGGCCTAAAAAAATCGGAACAAATTCCAAATTTTCTATTTTTAATAGACTGCGCATTTTTATGTTGAAATCTGATATTTTTTTGCCTAAGATAGTTCCACGTGAATGATGGCCAGGTGGCAGAGTGGTTATGCAGAGGACTGCAAATCCTTGGATGCCGGTTCGATTCCGACCCTGGCCTCCACTCTTAAATTAAAATGATAAATCAAATCACCATTACAGATTTCAGAAACCACGTATCGACCCGAATAAAAATTGGTGATGCGAAAAACATCATAATTACCGGATTAAATGGTGCAGGCAAAACCGCAATCTTAGAGGCAATATCGTTGTTGTCTGGGGAACGGGGGTTGCGCGGTGTTGAAACACAAACAATGGCGCGCTTTAATGGCAATGGCGGTTTTTCAGTATTTGCAACAACAATTGACGAAACCGATATTTGCGTGTTTTTGAATCCTGATGAAAAAAACAGACATGCGAAAATAGATAATGAAAATGTCGCGTTGGCGGAATTAGCAAAAAAATTGCGTATCGTTTGGTTGACCCCACGCGAAGATAGAATCTTTGTTGAATCTGTATCTGAGCGGCGCGCTTTTTTTGATCATTTGGTTGCGAATTTCGAACCGTCGCACATTGGCCGAATAACGCGGTTGAACAAATTATTATCAGAACGTGCAGGCGCATTAAAATCAAATGCAGATAACAATTGGTTGGACGCAATCGATAAACAAATTGCGGCAACTGCGATTGCTGTTGGGGCCGGACGCATAAAATATGCAGGTGAAATAAATTATTTCTTTGAACGCGGCGCTGTATCTGTTGACGGCATGATTGAACGATTGATTGTTGAAAATACGGCCATAGACGCCGAACAAAAATATTTTGAATATTTGCAAAATAATCGTGCTTTAATCGGCGATAAAATGACAATCGACGGCGTGCATAAATCTGATTTTGGGGTGTTTGATAAAATATTAAATTTGCCGGCAAATATAACCAGCACCGGTCAACAAAAATCTATATTAATTGATTTGATATTGGCGCACGCAAAATTGATTCATATTAAAACAGGACAAAAACCGTTGATTTTGTTGGACGAAGCTGCCGCGCATTTGGACGAAAACGCACGCAATAAATTGTTTGCTGAATTAAATGATGCGGATGCTCAGGTTTGGGCGACAGGCCTTGATAAAACTGTTTTTCAAAATATCCCACGTGCTATATTTGTCACTTGCCAAGATGGGCGAATAAGTAATATAGTGGAATCGGAGAAATAACACGATGCATAAAATAAATTACCAAGAATTATTAGATAACGCATTAAAATCCGTTGTGAAAGAAGCGTTAATTTACGCACAATTTAATGGATTGGGGGATGATGCCGGATTTTTTATCACGTTTAAAACGCGTGACCCCGGTGTTGTGTTGCCTGATTTTTTGCGCATACGTTATCCTGATATTATGACAATCGTGTTGCAATATTCGTATAATAATTTGAATGTATCGGACAAAGAATTCGGTGTTCAGTTAACATTTGATGGCCGTCCGTTTTTTATACGCGTCCCATTTTCAGCCCTTGTTGAATTCAAAGATCCATCGACTGATTTCATGTTATCTTTCCACCCGAAACAGCCATCGGCATCCGCGAACACCGACAACGATATAGAATTACCATTGGACGAAAAACCCGGCACTGTCCCCGATGATAAACGCGTCGTATCGTTGGACGAATTCCGTCGCAGACGCGGCCAATAAAAATAGCCCTTGTATGATATTTGAAAATATGATATGATAACCCTGTCGCAGGGATTTTCTGCGATGGGGCTTAAGAACCCGTAACAAAGCGGCGTCTTGGGAATGAAAGACGTAAACTTTCCAACTTAAGGTTGGAGGGTCGTGAATATTTTGAATAAACGACGCAATTTCCGCTTTGGATTGTTCTTAACCTCCAACCACCCTTAATTGTGGTGGTTGTTTTGTGTTGTGATAACCAAGACAAAAGGAGAGGAAATGATGACAACCAAAAAAACAATATTAACAATCGCAATAATCGCCGCGATGCCATTCGGCGCATGGGCGGATTATACATATAATATTGTTAATACGCCAGCACGTGTCGCAAACAATGGAACCATAACTAGAGCGCGACTTAATGGACCATACGTAACCGCAACCATAGGCGATGATGACGATGAACATATCGCATCAACCGCGTATGTTAAGGGTGCGTATAATGACGCGATTGCGGGGATGAATGCCATGGCTAATGAGTTCGAAGGAAGTCTAGAAATGCTTATTGAAAACCTGAACAGTAAGGGTGTTGATATATGGACAACATGGGAAGATGATGAAGCCATAACACAGATTAGTTTATCACAGATAGAATAACCTGTATTTTTGACACTGTTTATCGATATCTTTTTATTTGCAAATTGGAAAAATGCTGTTATAATCGTTGTGCCTTGGGTGGTTAGCTCAGTTGGTTAGAGCGTTACGTTGACATCGTAAAGGTCGTTGGTTCGAGTCCAATACCACCCACCACCGATTTTCACCGAAACGTAAGTAAGGGCTGAAAATCGAGTGCCGTGGCGTAGCCCCACGAATTCTTGAAATAAAAATTTCAAGATTTAAGGACAGCGAAGGCGGGCTATCGAAATAGATTTTTGTTATCGCGCGTACGATGGACAATAACACAATGAAACGAATGCAAATTTAATTTTATAAAAAAATAAACGGGATGTTATGGACGCCCCGTTTGCGTCCATTTTTTATAAAAAACATATACCAAGGGAACAAATAAAAATGGCAAAAAAATATCTTATTACATCTGCATTACCCTATGTAAACAATCAATTGCATATTGGACATTTAATCGGCTGTCTGTTGCCGTCTGATGTATATGCACGTTTTTGCCGCGCAATGGGACGCGACGTGCTTTATATCGGTGGGTCTGATGAACATGGCACAACGTCTGAAATTGGGGCGGCGCGCGAAAATATGGACGTCGAAGAATATGTCGAAAAATATCGTGCAAAACATTTGGACGTTGTTCGCGATTTTGATTTGTCTTTTGATCATTATGGACGCACACATACACATGAACACGAAGTTTTAATCCATGAATTATTCAATCGCTTAAACGACCAAGGAATGATTGAAGAACGCGTTTCAAAACAACCTTTTTCGGTTAACGAAGGTAAATTTTTGGCCGACCGATATGTTATTGGAACATGTCCAAAATGCGGCTATGAACGTGCGTATGGAAACGAATGCGAAAAATGCGGTGCGTCACTGGATCCGTCTGATTTAATCAATCCGCATAGCGCGGTTGATCCGAATTCGCCTGTTGAAATGCGCGACACAAAACATTTATATTTCAAATTAAGCGCAATCCAAGACAAATTACGCGCGTGGGTCGATTCACGTGTTGGTTGGCCAAAAACAGCGACTGCGATTGCATATAAATGGCTGGACGAAGGTCTGCACGACAGTCCTATTACACGCGATTTGAAATGGGGAATTCCTGTGAACAAGGCGGGTTACGAAAACAAAGTTTTCTATGTTTGGTTTGATGCGCCATGGGGTTATGTTTCTATTTCGCAAATTGCAAATCCTGAATGGGCGTCGTGGTGGAAAAACCCAGATTGTCATTACACGCAATTTATGGGCAAAGACAATGTTTCGTTCCATGCTGTATTTTTCCCAGCCCAAGAAATCGCGGTGAATGATAATTGGAAAACTGTTGACGTGTTAAAGGCTTTGAATTTTATGAACTTTAACGGTGCAAAAATTTCTAAATCAACCGGAAACGGTATATTTCTGGACGCGGCGCTGGACATCGCGCCAAGCGATTGTTGGCGGTATGCGCTGTTGGCATCAGCACCTGAAACAGACGATACAGATTTTACAATGACGCGTTTCGCAGAAATTGTGAACAAAGATTTGAACGGTCTGTTGGGAAATTTCGTATCGCGCGTTTGCAAATTATCAAATAAAAATTTTGGTGATGTTGTACCAAACGGCGGCGAAACAGATTCTGAATTGGCCGGCAAAATAGACGCAAAATTATCTGAATTGACCGATGCTTTGGATTCATGCGAATTCCGGAAATCTATTATTGCGTTGCGCGATATTTTTGGGATTGCAAACGAATATATGACTGCCAAAGAACCGTGGGCTTTGGTTAAAAACGGCGATACGGACGCAGCAGGCGTGGTATTAAACGAATGTTTTCAAATGATTGATTTGTTTGCGCGCATATCGGCACCGTTTATACCAAATGCGGCGTTAAAAATTCAAAATGTTTTCGAAACAAAACATGATTTATCGTGGCCAACAAAATACGAACATCGTATCGCAAATGGCGATAAATTTGTCGTACCTGAAAATCTGTTTAATAGAATTGAATTAAACGAAACCCAAGATGCCTGATAAAATTCGTTTGATTTTAATGTCGTGTTGTGCGCCGTGTTCTTGCGGCGCAATCAAACAATTACATGACGGCGAAATCCCATGCATAGACGATTTTATCGTGATGTTTTTTAATCCTAATATTTATCCCGACAGCGAATATCAAAAGCGATTAAACGAACAAATTAAATACTGTGAAAAATTGGGCGTCAAATATGTCATTGGTGATTATGACCACAACGCATGGCGCGCACATGTGGCGGGCCTTGAAAACGAACCAGAACGCGGCCCGCGTTGCAGCAAATGTTTTGCCTATCGTTTTTGCTATGCGCGCGAATACGCGAAACAGCACGGATTTAACGCAATTGCGTCTGTATTTGGTGTATCACGTCACAAAGACCAAACCCAAGTTGACGCGGCGGCGTGCGCGGTATGCGACGATATTCAATATCTGGCTATCGATTGGGACGAAAAATTACGTCAACAAATAAACCGTGAATCTGAATTTTATCGGCAAAATTATTGTGGCTGTGAATTTTCAATACGCAAATAAAAACGCATATAAAATTTGATTTTTTCTTTTATTTTCCTATAATTTATGGGGTAAGAAAAAAAAGGACAGATATGTCATCTATACTTGTTTTCCCAGGCCAAGGTTCACAAAGCGTTGGTATGGGACGCGAATTATATGAAAATAATGCCGATGCACGCGCCGTGTTTGACGAAGTTGATGATGCATTAAATGAAAAATTATCGGACATTATTTTCAATGGAACAATGGAAGATTTAACATTAACCCGTAATGTTCAACCGGCAATTATGGCGGTGTCTATCGCGATGATGCGCGCGTCAAAAACACCATTAACACAATATGTCGCCGGACATTCTTTGGGCGAATATAGCGCACTATGTGCCGCGGGCGCATTATCGTTGCGCGATACTGCAAAATTATTGCGACTTCGCGGGGATGCAATGCAACGCGCGGTTCCAGTTGGCATGGGATTAACCGCGGTTATATTGGGGCTGGATATTGATGTTGTGCGCGATATTTGTGCAAAAACGGATTGCGATATTGCGAACGATAACACCCCGGGTCAGGTTGTAATTTCCGGGGCGCGTGACGTTGTTGAAAAAACAATGGATATGGCACGTGACATGGGGGCAAAGCGTGCTATGCCGCTTGCGCTGTCTGTGCCGGTACATTGTCGTATGCAAGAAAGCGCGGCAAATGAAATGCGCGACGCATTGGCGGCGACAGAAATCAAAACACCAAATGCGGCGTTAATTTCGAACAAGACATGCACACCTATATCAAATCCAGATGAAATTCGTAATTGCTTGGTCTATCAAATGACACACGGTGTTCGTTGGCGCGAAAGCATTTTGGCCATGCACGATATGGGAATTAATGAAACGATTGAAGTGGGCCCCGGCGCGGTCTTGACCGGATTAACAAAACGCATTTGCGCCGACATGAATGCAACAAAGTTAGAGGTGTAACCCATGAATAAAGATAAAACTGTTCTGGAATTAGGATTTGGTATTTCTATCAAAGACGCGGCAGATTTAGCGATTAAATTAGCACAACAAAATAAATCTGGGATTGTGTTGTCCTATAACAAAGTGAATATCAACATATCGCCAGACACAACCCCAAACCATGTTGTGAACGCTTTCTTTTCTAAGGCGGCAACTATGCCAAACATGGCAATGCAACAACAAATTGTACGATAAAAAGGAATAAACCATGTTCGATTTAACAAACAAAGTTGTTTTAATAACTGGGGCGACCGGTGGAATCGGCGGCGCAATTGCCAAACAGATGAAATTGGCCGGCGCGACCGTTGTTGTAACGGGACGCAATAGCGAAAAATTAAATTCTGAATTTGACGACGGTTTTATTAAAATCGCGGCTGATTTAGCGGCAAATGGTGCGGCTGAAAAATTAATCAATGACACTATTGCGGCGGCAGGCCGTATTGATGTTTTGATTAACAATGCCGGAATTACAGCGGATACGTTAATGATGCGCATGAACGACGAACAATTTGATAATGTGATAAATACTAATCTGCGCGCAACTTTCCAAATGTGTCGTGCGGTATTGATGCCGATGATGAAACAAAGATTTGGTCGCATTATAAATATGGCATCAATTGTTGGTGTCGTCGGGGGTGCTGGTCAAACAAACTATGCTGCGTCCAAGGGCGGAATGATTGCGATGACTAAATCCATTGCGGCCGAAGTTGCATCGCGTGGTATCACTGCAAACGCAATCGCCCCAGGGTTTATCAAAACACCTATGACCGATGTATTACCCGAAGAATTAAAGAAAACATATTTATCCCAGATACCGGCGGGCCGTTTTGGCGAACCAATTGATATCGCGAACGTATGTGTTTTCTTGGCATCTGACGAAGCATCATATATCAACGGTCAAACAATTCATGTAAATGGCGGAATGGGTCGGTTTTAACATGCAAGATTTCGACGTAATTGTTATCGGTGGTGGACATGCAGGCGTCGAAGCGGCGGCGGCATCTGGACGTCGCGGTGCAAAAACGCTATTGATAACAATGCGCAAATCTGACATTGGCGCAATGTCTTGCAATCCGTCAATTGGGGGCCCAGGGAAATCGCAAATGGTTGCAGAAATGGCGGCGTTCGGCGGTGTTATGCCACGTGCCGCAGATTCGGCCGGCATTCATTGGCGGACACTGAACGCGACGCATGGCGCGGCAACTCAGGCTTTGCGCGCACAGATAGACCGCGGTTTTTACCACAATGCGGTTATGAAAATTTTAGAAAACACCGGTAATTTGACTGTCGTTTTTGAAAAAGTTGTCGATTTAGACATTGAAAACAAATCGGTCAACAATAAATATTCTGCAAAATCAATTGTGTTAACAACAGGGACTTTCCTTGGGGGATTGGTCACACGTGGGGCGGAAAAAATCGCATCGGGTCGTTTAATGGACAACGGCGAATACCAAGAAAACGATACGCTTATTTCGCGCGTGCTGAAATCCAAAGGGTTTGAATTATTGCGCCTGAAAACAGGAACACCGGCGCGCATTTATCGCGATAGTATTGATTTTTCTGTATGCGAAGAACAAGCCGGCGATTTTCCACACGATTGGTTTGAATTGGGCGACGATAAAAACACATATAACGACAAATGTTTTATCACGCACACGACGGCGCATACGCACGATATAATTCGCAAATATATCAAAGATGCACCAATGTATAACGGCGATATTCAAGGACTCGGCCCGCGGTATTGTCCGTCATTGGAAGACAAAGTCATGCGTTTTCCAGAACACGAAACGCATCATGTGTTTTTAGAACCCGAAGGTTTCAATAGTGATTTAATTTATCCAAACGGCATTTCGACATCTTTTGGTTCTGACGTCCAAGACAAATGGATTCGCACAATCCCAGGGTTGGAAAACGCGCGCATTGCGCGGTACGGATACGCGATTGAATACGATGCAATTGATGCGCGCGCATTAAAGAAAACTTTGGAATCCAAAGATATCGCGGGGCTGTTTTTCGCAGGTCAAATCAATGGGACATCGGGTTATGAAGAAGCCGCAGCCCAAGGATTAATTGCCGGCGCAAATGCGGCCGCGCATGCATTAAATGCCGAAGAATTAGTATTAGACAGAACGAATTCTATGATTGGCGTTTTGATTGATGACATAACAACATTGGGCGTTGATGAACCGTACCGTATGTTCACTTCGCGGGCGGAATATAGATTAAATCTGCGCGCCGATAATGCGATATTCCGATTGGGCTATACGGCGCAATCCTTGGGCTTAATCGATTCAGACACACTTGAAAAAATCAAAAATATGCGCGCGGCGGCGGCGGCTGAAAACGATAAATTTTACGCCGGATATATATCACGCAACGAACGCGAAATTGAAAACTATAAACGCGACAGCGAATTAAAAATCCCAAATGATTTTGACTATAAAACATTATCGGGATTAACAAATGAATTGATTGAAAAATTGACGAAAACACGGCCTGAAAATATCGCGGCATTGTCACGAATCTCTGGCATGACGCCCGCGGGCATAATCGTTGTTTTGCGCAAAATAAAATGTGGAAATAAATAAAAATATATATTATGATTGGGTCACAGTAGCCGGTGTAGCTCAGTTGGTAGAGCATCTCATTCGTAATGAGGGGGTCGTAGGTTCAAGTCCTATCACCGGCACCACGAAAAATTGTTATCGCGCACCATAAAAGTGCGCGATTAAAATTTTTCAGTGTCCCGCCGTAGCCAATGCGTTCAGCGAAATAAAATTTATCAACTTTCAATTTTTATTCATCAAAATTAAGCACCAGCGAAAGCGGACTGCCATGCCGCGGCCGTTTGGCCGTTTTTTTATTCCCTGTCCGCGATATAAAAATATTATTGTATCCAGTTCTTAAATATGATATTATACGCGTGTCGCAGAGAGTTTTTGCGACGGGGTGTCACAACCCTTTTCGACTAGCGCCCAGAGAAGGCGTAAAAATCTCCAACATTATGGTTGGAGGGCTGCCGAATATATTGAATAAGGCACACAATCTCTAGTTGAATTGTTGTGAACCTCCAACCGCCTTTTATCAAAGGGTGGTTGTTTGTTGTTAAAACAAAGGAGAGGAAAGATGACAACAAAACCACTATTATTAACAATAATGCTTGCTTTGCCATTCGGGGCAAGGGCAGATTATACGTATGAGAATCTTGTTGGACGTCCAGCACAGACACCTTCTAATGGAACTGTGGTTCTAGCAGGAAGCTCTGGGCCATATCAAATTGTGGAACCTACTCAGGCTGATGAGTCACACATTGCTTCTACTTCATATGTAAAGGGGGCGTATAATGAAGTAATCGCAGCAGTGAACAGCCTGGATCATCTAAAGCAAACATATTTATTTAATTCAGATTCAGGGGTACATATGGATAACGAGGTGTTTGATGCAAATTCTTTTGTACCTTATGTTGCCGGTGACGCAGAGGAACCAGACGATTCAGAACTAAATCTTGTATCTATGGCCGCAGTAAAAGCGGGTATTCTCAGTCAACGCGTAAAAATATATACGACTTGGGATGATGACAGGGATTCTGCTACAACACAGGTGGCACTTGAAACCGTTGTACCAGAAGATTAGTGTTTGTCTGTCGCGTTGCACCATTTTGCGACGGGGCAGGTGGCGCAGTTTGGC
Source organism: uncultured Alphaproteobacteria bacterium (assembly GCA_947305255.1). Classification (GTDB taxonomy): domain Bacteria; phylum Pseudomonadota; class Alphaproteobacteria; order Rs-D84; family Rs-D84; genus Enterousia. Next base: position 7,229 of record CAMZDE010000006.1, on the reverse strand, counting down.
CGCAATGCGCGACAGGTATAACGCCCATGTAAAACCATTACATGATTTGTTATTGCGTGATATTTTTGGGGGATTATTTTCAATAATTTTTCTTCGACGCGTTCGGGGGTATTATCGCGCGCATCACACCAATTAAAACGATGGGACAGGCGGAAAACATGTGTATCGACGCCTATGTTCGGGGCGTTCCACAACACGTTCATTATGACGTTCGCGGTCTTTTGACCAACGCCCGCCAATTTCATCAATTCTTTTCGATTATGATATTTTTGCGGAAATTTATAGTTTATATCGTCACCGTTTTCATCGCGTAATTGTTGGGACAGGGCGATTATAGATTTCGCTTTGTTATTAAAAAACGATATTACGCGTATATGCTTTTTCAATCCGTCAATGCCTAACGCCAACATAGCCGCCGGTGTCGGCGCAACACGAAATAGGTCAGGCGTCACTTCGTTGACCTTTTTGTCAGTTGCCTGAGCCGACAAAATCACCGCAACTGCGAAAGTAAATTCGTTCACATAATATAACTCTGACCGGATATTCATATTCAATGTCGGACAGACATTTTCAAAATAAATATCCGGTGTAAGAGTTATTTTTGTTTTATGCATTTGCTTTTTCAATATTGATTGCGATGTCGTATTCTTCGATTTTATCAGTGAACTGATTCGCGTCACCCACAACCATTTCTGTAATCAATGCGTCATGCATTATGCGCTTTTTATGTGTTTCAATCGCGTTTAACAGCGCAGAATCCGCCGTATACGTCAATTTGATTCTGTCAGACACGTCCAAATTCGCGGCTTTGCGTGAATCTTGGATAAAGCGCAGGGCGTCGTTTACCAAACCTTCGGCAAATAATTCAGCGTTCACGTCGGTATTCAAAATTACGACCGCAGTGTTGTCTGGCAATGTTGCGCCGGTGATGCCGTCTTTCATTGTTAAACGGTTTTCAAATTCATCGGGATTTAATTCATAATTGCCAACAACCAATTTGCCGTTTTCGATTTTGTATTCGCCACGTTTCACCATTGGAATTATGTCTTTCAACGCACCACCCAAACGCGCACCGATTTTGGGCGTGATTAAATATACAAACGAATCAGCCACTTCATTGATGTTTTCGATGAACTTGATTTCTTTGACATTTAATTCGTCGCGGATTATGTCGGCGTATTCACGCATATCGACACCTGCAATTGTGACGTCATTCAGCGGCAAACGATTACGCAATTTATATTGTTCACGCAACTGTTTTCCAACCGACACTATCATTTGCACACGACGCATATCATTGACAATCTTTTCATCAATGTCGCCCGCCATTGGCCAATTTTCAAGATGCACGGATTCCGCCCCTGTTAAATTCTTGAATATATATTCAGATATAAACGGTGCGAAAGGTGCCAATATTTTGCAGAACGTTGTCAAAACATAATGCAATGTTTCAAACGCGTCCATATCTTCATCCCAGAAACGCGCACGATTACGACGTATATACCAATTATTCAACACATCTAAGAATCGGACAAATTCTTTGATTGCGATATCTGGCTTATATTCATTCAATGCGTCTGTCGTCGTTTTTATCAAATCGTTTAATTCAGACACGATATATTTATCCAACGCGTTTTCCAGATTCGGTTCGCGCGACACAGTGATATTGCCGGCGTTCGCGTACAATGTAAAGAAATGATACGCGTTCCATAGCGGCGTCAAAATCGTTTTAATTGTGTCGTTAAAGACCACACCTTCTTTGTCAACGCCAACAGGTTCCGCCTTCATAAAATTGCTGCCTTGGATAAACAGGCGGATTGCGTCTGCGCCGTATGTTTCCAACTGTTCAGACGGGTCAACATAATTATGCAGCGATTTTGAAAACTTTCTTTTTTGTTCGTCCAAAATCATACCGTTTGCCGAAACCACTTTGAATGCAGGCTTATCAAACAGCGCGACCGCCATCACCATCAAAGAATAAAACCAACCACGGGTTTGATCCTGGCCTTCGATGATATAATCGGCCGGAAAAGTTTTTTCAAATACGTCTTGGTTTTCAAACGGGTAATGCAGTGACGCAAAAGGCATAGAACCACTTTCGAACCAGCAATCCAAAACGTCACTGATACGGTGCCAGCCGTCTTTGGTCAACGCGTCCAAAGTTGGACGATGCAAATCATCAATTTTTACACCAAAGAAATCTTCCATTTCTTTGATTGAACCAAAGATTTTGTATTCGCCGTTTCTTTCCCAAATCGGTAATGGCACACCCCAGAAACGATTACGGGAAATACCCCATGGACGCGCGTTTTCAATCCATGCCATAAAACGATTGCCCGCTGATGTCCATGTTGTTTGCGTTTTAGTTATTTCAACAAGGCGCTCACGAATTTTTGGAACATCGATATACCATGCATCGGTCGCACGATAAATTAATTTTTCTTTGCTGCGTGGGCCAAATGGGTAACTATGTTTATGCTGGTCTTTTTTAACCAATAAACCATTTGCGCGCAGATAGTCTATGATTTTAGGATTCGCCACAAATATATTTTCGCCCGCCCATTCTTTGACCGTCGAATCAAAATTACCATAATCATCAACATTCAAAATTATCGGGAATTTTGGATCAATTGCTTTTGCAACAAAATAGTCATCTTCACCGTATGCAGGCGCAATATGAACGATACCGGTTCCGTCACTGTCGCTGACGTAATCGCCTGGAATTATTTGATATAATAAATCACTGGTGCCGGCATAGTAATCAAACAACGGTTTATAATGCATACCAACCAATTCAGAACCCTTTACTGTACCCAGATTTTCAGAATTTGCAAATATCTTTTCATATGCCTTTAACCGTGATTGTGCCAAAACATAGACATGACCGTCGTCGTGACGCATGCGGACATATTCCATGTTTGGATTTACCGCCAATGCAGAATTCGCCGGCAAAGTCCATGGTGTTGTTGTCCATGCAATTGCGCGGTCGCCGTTATCTAATTCGAACCAAACTGTCACTGTATCATCAACAATGTCTTGGTATTCACTGGACGCTTCTGAATTTGATAATACGGTTCCCAATTTCCAATCAAACGGGTTCACTTTGAAATCTTTGTAAAGCAATCCTTTGTCATACAATTTTTTTAATGCCCAAATTACAGATTCCATATAGTTTTTATCCATTGTGCGATAGCCTAAATCATCACCGCCATCAACCCAACGTCCAACGCGTTCAATAAAGCGCAACCATTCATTTGTATATGTTGTCACGTCGGCATGGCACATATCACAAAACGCCGCGATTCCGTCCGTTGCAACAATGTCTTTGGCGCTGCGCCCTTGCTTTTTTTCAACACTGTTTTCCGCAGGAAGCCCATGACAATCCCACCCCAGTTCGCGTTCAACATATTTTCCATTCATCGTTTGAAAACGCGAAACCATATCTTTAATCGCAGACACACCCAAATGACCCCAATGTGGCAAACCGTTTGCAAACGGTGGCCCGTCATAGAAATTAAATGGCTGACCCATTTTCGTTTTATTTAACGATTTATGAAATGTGTCATCAGATCGCCAAAATTCCAATATTTTATTTTCCAGTTTTGAAAAATTTGCCTTTGGTTCTGTTTTTGTGTATGTCATAGTTTTTTTACCTTTGTTGCATTGAAAAAGGGCGCTTTACGCGCCCCAGCCACCGCTAAAGCGCAGCGCCTTTTATTCAATAATAATTATTTCTTTTTTCGTCATACCAATATTTATACAATGATTTTTCAAAAAAATCAAGTATTTATGAACGCAATTTTGCGCCACATTTTGTTTCAACATTCGCAATAACTGTATTTTGAATCTTTAACAAATCTTCATCTGTCATGTTTGTATCAGGATATATAGTTATTGTGAACGCGATTGATTTTTTTCCGTCCCCCATATCAAACGAATCAAATACAACTGCATTTGCAATACGTGCATCAGACCCAATGGCGGTAGCAACTATTTTTTGCGTTTCGGCATTTTTATCAACCACAAAAGCAAAATCACGTGTGATTGGCATAAATTCAGTCACAGGGATTTTTTTGCCCTTTGGTTTTTGTGGCAATAATGAAATATCTTCGACAATCGCCACCATCACAGGTGTTTTTATGTGCAATTTTTTAGCAACCGACGGATGCAATTCACCAAATCGCGCTAAAACACGTGGGCCCTGAGTAATTGCACCATATTTATATGGGTGCGCCCAACGCGGCGGTGTTGAAGTATCAATATTAAATTTTTGCGCGCCTATTAATGATAACACGTCCGCTTTGACATCGAATACATCAACGTTACGATTGCGTTTTTGCCAATGTTTTGGTGATGTCGCACCCGTGCGAACGATACAAATTGATGTATGTTGTGCATCGGGCGTATCGCCATCAAATACGGTTCCTAATTCAAACAAATTCAAATCAGGAAATCCGCGCTTTTCATTGTTTGCAACGGCAATCAATAAATTTTCCAGTAAATTATTACGTGCCGTATCCATATCAACCACAATAGGATTCGCAATACGCACAATTGGTTTATCTGTTAAAATTTCTTCGATTTTTGAATTACCAAAACCAAATGAAATATTTTCATTTAACCCACGTGCGGCCAAACGATTTTTAATTCCCATACATGATTTATCTTCTATCTTGGTCGCACCATTTGTGTTGCTGTTTTTTGGTGCCCCCGTCAGCCCGATTTTGTCGTATCCATAAATACGAATCAATTCAGACACTATGTTTTCAGGAATTACAACATCAACGCGTTGTGGATTTGGTGTGATAACCCATTCGCCATTTTTGTTTTCTTGGACATCAAAATGCAGTCTTTGCAAAATGTCACGTTGTGTTTTTTCATCCAGATTTATTCCGGTCTTTTTTTCAAAGTAAGACGGCCGATAAACCACAGATTCCGGCGCATAGGACGCGCGACCCGCAACCGATACATTTACAATTTCACCACCACATTCGTCCATGATTATTTTCGCAGCGTACGATAGCGCACGCGCCGTGCCGTCTGGGTTAATTCCACGTTCATAACGATATGATGAATCTGTTGAAACACCATGGCGTTTTGAAGATTTACGAATTGATACAGGATTAAAATACGCAGATTCCAATATAATATTTTTGGTTTTATCATTTGTACACCCGCGCGCACCGCCAATTACACCGGCCAATGCTAATATACCTGCATCGTCACAAATCACTAAATCTTTGTCACATAATTCATGTTCTGTTCCAAAAAGGTCTGTGAATTTTTCTTTATCTTTCGCCATACGCACAGTAATATCGCCCTTAATTTCATCGGCATCAAAACAATGCATAGGTTGTGCCAAATCATAACAAATATAATTCGTCGCATCGATTGGTGCGTTCTTTGGATTTATACCCGCAGCGCGCAACCGATTTTGAATTTTTGGGTTTGACGGCGCATTTTTAATATTGTGTATTTCACAGAATCTGTATGTCGGACACATATCAGATGCAACCAGATTTATTTTGCGAGAACCGGATTTCAAAGGCAATTCTTTGATATCGTCTGCAATATATTCACCTGCACCGGCCGCAGATAAATCCAGCGCAATACCACGCACAGATAATTGGTCAGGGCGATTTGGTGTTATAGATGTTTCCAAGATACTGGACGCCATATCACGCATAGCCGATATTGTTTGTCCGATTGTTTCTTGTCCTTCGTCTAATTCAATAATACCGGCATCATCGTCGCCAATACCCATCTCTGCCGCACTGCACATCATACCGTTTGATTCAACACCACGTAATTTACCCGGTTGGATTACAAAATCACCAATTTTGCACCCTGGCAGTGCCAATGCAGACACCAAACCAACACGTGCATTTGGCGCACCACATACAACCTGGCGCAATTTACCGGTGCCATCATCTACCTTTAATACATGCAAATGGTCGCTGTTTGGATGCGCAACACATTCAACTATTTTTGCAGCGATTGGCAGAATAGGCGTGGATAAATCTTCGACCTCTAATCCAATTGCATTTAATTTATCCGCAATTTGTTCAGGGGTTAAATCTGTATTCAAATATTCTTTTAACCATTCAATTGACCACTTCATTTTTTTACCCCCTTGATTAAAAACCACTATTTTTAAGCCATCTGATATCGCCGTCATAAAATGCGCGAATGTCATTTAATCCATATTTTAACATCGCCATACGATCCCAACCAAAACCAAATGCGAATCCTTGGTATTCATTTGGGTCGATGTTGCAATTTTTCAAAACATTCGGATGAACCATACCTGCGCCGGCAATTTCCAACCATTTACCATTATCCCATTTCATATCAAATTCCACAGACGGTTCTGTGAACGGGAAATAAGACGGACGTATGCGCAATTCAATATCGCGTTCGAAAAATTTTGACAACAATTCACGTAATGTCCCAATCAAATCAGATAATGTTATATTTTTATCGATATATAAACCTTCGATTTGGTGGAACATAGGCGAATGTGTTGCGTCCATTTCTTTGCGATATGTTGAACCAACCGCAAACATTTTAATTGGAACGCCTTGTTTTTCCATCGCACGAATTTGAATAGACGATGTTTGCGTACGCATAACATTTTTATTTTCAAGAAAGAAAGTATCTTGCATATCACGCGCCGGATGATATTCAGGCGTATTCAACGCGGTAAAATTATGCCAATCATCTTCGATTTCAGGCCCAGTCCACATTTCAAAACCCAAAGATTCCAATATAGTGCCTAATTCTTTTAATGATTGTGTCAACGGATGTAATGTTCCGCGATTTTCAGGTTCTACATCTAATGTCACATCGACAAATTCGGTTGCCAATTTCGCGTTTAATGCCGCGTTTTCAAGTTCGGTCTGTTTGTCACGAAATAATTGACGTAATTCGCTGTTTTCAGCATTCACAACCGCGCGTTCTTCATTAGAAAGTGCCGCCATATTTTTCAATTTTGCGGTCATTGTCCCGTTTTTTCCGAATGTGGCAGTATATAAATCCTGCAATTCTTCCAAAGATTTTACCGTTTTGATTCTTTCTTTCATAATTTTTCCTGTTTATAAAGTTAAAGGGCCGCGTCTTACGGCCCTTATATTTTGACAAAACAAAAACACGCCGTAAAGTGTTATTTCACAGATTCGGCAATAAATCGTTTTGCTGTTTCAACCAATGTTTCAAAGTTTTTATCAGCA
>CAMZDE010000005.1 GCA_947305255.1 uncultured Alphaproteobacteria bacterium | reverse complement strand
ACACCCCGAACAGTTTCAATATCATTTGAAATCATCAAATCTTTTGAAAAGGTTAAAACACCAGTATTAATATAGCCCGCCAAAAATTCAGAAACCTTTTTCACATTTTCAAAATATAACTTAGAGCCACCCGACAATACTAAATTCCCCATCGCACCAGTCACAGTAGTAGAAATATTCACACTATCATCAACCGTTGCATTTTTTGATTCCATCTCTGAACATTCCAGACGTTTTGTATTAATCGTTGTAAAATTAACAATATCATCATTTACATACAACGACCGGAATTGTGCATTCCCAGATTGTATTTCGGCGCCTTGTTTGAATTGGATTGTGTTTGCACTGATTAAATCAGCATGAATGAAATTTGTGTGCACAGTATTTGCAAATATTCTGTTACCTGTTATTTGTGCAACGTTATAGATGTTAAAATTGTTCATATGCAAATTTCGATGCATCACATTCAAACCGTCGCCACCCAATGTTCCACGATGCAAAAATTTATTTTTATCATCACCACCAAAATTATGCGATATTCTGAAAATCAAATCCCCAGGATAAAAATAAAAATCTTCACCAATACCAATAGCCCAATTTTGAGAATATGCAACCAAATTTTGATCTTGGTCCACAGTAACAATCGCGGCATCATTACCGATATATTTTGCGATATCCGCTGTTTGATAATCAGAACCTATGCTGAACGCTAAAAAAACTTCTGTAATTTCGGAACCTTGGGTATTTATTTTGAACACCCATCCCACCGGTTCACCATTTTCAATTTTGGTTGGCGACACAAAATTAGATAACCCCGGTGCGATATTTTCCAAATCAGACGCATATAACGGCGAACCATGTTCGTCGTCGGAAAAATATGCCTGATTCATACGAATATAATTTATAACGCCATCACGCGATTTAGCAATTCTGTTCGCCACAGCAATATCTTTGACCGCATTATTCATATCCGCCAATTGAACATACATAAACGGTATCAGCATGATAGATAATGCGATTGCCAAAATCACTTCCAGCAAAGACGCGCCACGTTGTGTATTTTTATAAAATTTATTGTTCGATTTCATATATTTCCATTTTATTTAATAACATCGCACCCCAATCCAGACATTATACAAAGTTTCATATTAATTCTGCGCTCTAACCTTTCCCAGAAAATATAATTACATACAATCGCTTGAATTAAAGAATGTTTATCATAATCTGCTGCAACACTACGGGTTTCAAGATATGATTGCAAAATATAATCGCAACCTAATAAATCTGTTCGTTCAGATAACGGGTTATTGATAACACCAACGCCACTTTTGCCGGTCGGCAATTCAATACCGCTAAGATTCACATCCGGCAACACAGACATTCCGCCGGGGTACAAATTAACCAACGCTGTTCCATAATCTTCATCATACATTTCACGCATATTTTTATCTCTTAATGTCACATTATTTACAATCAATTCATCTGCAACTTTTATCCCAGAATTATCTATCAAAGCAATATCATTAAAACCTTCGTGATTTGTTCCAAACAAAGCCTTTACCACCGTGATATTATCCGTGACATTTAATCGCATATCGTTTGATACTAAATCATTCCCCACCGTCCAAACACATTCTGAACCTGTCGTAAAACCTGTTGGATGATTTGGTTGAACAAAAGTTTTTGCAAAAACAGATTCTGTTGCTTTAACCAACGGTGACGAACCAACATTACCAATCGTTCCAACATCCCCGTACCCAGGTCCCAAAGTATCAGAACCAATATTCAACTCAGTGCCTGCAATTGTCAATGCAGCAACATCTGGTGCGCGTGGTTCAAAAATAAAACTATCTGCATCTAATCTATTTATTTTTATCTTATCCAAAAGACCGGTACTGATACCATCAATATATAATGATGAAAATCTGCCCTCTATATTAAACAAACCTTTTTCAGCATCCAAAGCACCGATACCATCAATATCATTTGCCCCCATATTTAATTCTGTTAAAAAACCAATATTCGCATCTGTTTCTTTGCGCAACACAATATCGGTGTACATAACATCAACCGGAACAACCAATTCCAATTCGTCACCGTTTGGTTTTGCAAAAAAACCAATCATTCGCGCCAGTTCTGCAACCTGATAATCTTTCAATGTCACACCTTCACCAGGGACGACCAGCAATCTGGCCCTGATAACAGGCGCCAATATTTCAGGCGCTTCGCTGCACGATTCTTCACTATTTTCACCAATTTCTTCGCACGGGACAGATTCCGCCTCTTGTTTATTAATTTCGAATATAATATTTTGTCCCAAAGATGTCACAGGGTTAAATCCCAATGGTATCCCATATGGACGCAAAGTAGAAATAAGATTGGCGCCTTCAAAATTTGTTTCCCCATACGACAAAAGGTCTTTTTCATCGTATAAATAAAGGCGTGCCGCATTATACACTGTTTCAATAGATTGTTTTGCAGAATACATTTGTGCAGCCATATCGCGACTGGCCAATCGTTTCGCCAAAAAGGGCAAGAAAGAAAACGTCAACGTCAACGCCAATAACGCCTGTAATAAAAAATTCCCGCGCTGTTTCTGCAAAACACCCTCCTACAAAAAAAATCTTAGCATCAAAAAATTTTTATTGCAATCAGTTTTCATATGTTTTACTATCAAGTTGTTGTTAGATGGATACAGCGAAAAAGTGTTTGCTGTTGAAAGATTACTTCCTGACATAATTAAAGAAAGAAAAAACATGCAAAATAAAAAAAATCAAACATCTGTGGGTCAGATGATTCAACGCTGTCATAAATGGCGTCAAAAAAGAAAACAATATATCGATTTGGCGCGTCAAAATAATGACGAAATTGAACGCGAACGTTTGCTGCAAATGGCCGAACATTATTGCCGTGTCGCAAACGAAGAACAGGCAAAAATCGATTCTCAGCGTGATCCCAAAGAAAAGACGACTTCGAACGAAGAATCAACTGAAAATACTGATTCTGGAACCAATGTCGAAGATGAAGAGATAGGATTTCCTGATTTTATCGAAAATTTGAAATAATTTTGTTTCTATATTTTTATTGAAATCAGACTTTTATTTGCTATGCTATGGTTCCATAAGGAAAGTTTCGCATGGAAAATAACTATACAGTCTTAGCCAGAAAATATCGCAGTCAAGATTTTGAATCTCTTATTGGTCAAGATGTGTTGGTAAAAACTCTTACCACTGCTATTAATACTGGCCGCATCGCACACGCATATATATTCACTGGGATTCGTGGTACTGGAAAAACCAGTACGGCGCGTATATTGGCCAAGGCTTTGAATTGTTTATCGTCTGACCATGCAACGTCAAAACCATGTGGCGTATGCGAAAATTGTCGTGCAATCGCTGCGGGTCAACATATTGACGTTATGGAAATCGACGCCGCATCGCATACTGGGGTTGATAATATGCGCGAAATTCTGGACGCGGCACTTTATCGTCCAACAAATGCGCGCTACAAGGTTTATATTATTGACGAAGTTCACATGTTATCGACCAGCGCATTTAATGCGTTGCTGAAAACACTGGAAGAACCTCCGGCACATGTAATATTCATATTGGCAACAACTGAAATCAGAAAGGTTCCGGTCACAATATTATCACGCTGTCAACGTTTTGATTTGGCGCGCGTTCCGGTTGAAACATTAAAGAAACATTTTGCATGGATTGCAACCCAAGAAGGCATTGAATTATCCGATGGCGCAAATGAATTATTGGCGCGTGCCGCAGATGGTTCTGTGCGTGATGGTTTATCTTTGCTGGATCAGGCAATTGCCCAAACTGGCGGCCGTGTTGATGAAGGTGCCGTACTTGACATGTTAAAACGCACTGACCGTGGCACTGTTGTTAATTTTATGCAAACTGTATTATCGGGCGATGTCAGTGCGGCATTAAATAAATTAGATGAAATTTATAATAACGGCGCCGATTTAACAATGTTATTGAACGACATGATGGAATGGACACATTGGGCAACCCGCATGTATCCGTCATTACGTTTAACAGATGTCACATCGTCACCATATACTGCGGATCAACGCGAAACTATTAAACGTATCAATGAAAATATTTCGTTAAATACATTATCCAGAATATGGCAGGTTATGGTCGCATCTGTTTCTGAATTACAATCATCAACAAATCAAAAACAGTGCTTTGATATGTTGATTGTTCGTTTAATGCATATTGCAGACATGCCGTCAATTCCTGAATTATTAAAACAACAAAATTCTGAACAACCGGTGGCGGAAGAAAAAAAAACAGAAATAAAATCTGACGTTCTGGAAATAAAAACACCGGCTGATTTGTCAAATGCGTTGCAACGTGCGCATGAATTATTGCTATATTCATATTACAATTCAAATCTGGAAATCATCGAATTTGAAATTGGGCGCATAAAATATTTTGATCGCCAAGGTGACAAAGATTTTTCAAAAAAATTATCAATGTGGTTGGCAACTAAAACTGGACGTCCATGGCAGATTGAACAAACAAATGAATCCATGCATCAACAGACTATATCAGAACATGCGAAATCTGAAATTGAATCTGACCCCATGGTGGCCAGTGCTATGGATTTATTCAAAGATGCAGAGATTGTAAATTTATCGAAATAAAAAAAGCAAAAGGAGAAAAAGCATGAGGGAACAATCAGGACGTTCAATGATAGAAATTATTGGCGTGTTGGCAATCGGCGTTATTATGATTGCGTCGGCATATAATATGTATCGGTCAATAGATAATCGTCAAAAACGTTTGATTGCATCTGAAACAATCGAAGACGTCGCAAAAAAAACCAAAATCTTGTATGAATTTTCTGGATATAATAACGTCAGTGTCAGCAAACTTGTCTCCAAAGGCGCAATTTCTGATTCACACACCCCGATTGGCAGCGGATGGGAAATTAAATCTGAAAATGGTGGCACTGAATTTTCAATCAAAATTTCTGGATTAACATACGACGAATGCAAATATTTTTCTTTGAAAAAGGCCGATTGGGCACAATCAGTGACCGCAAATTCTGGCTCTTGCACTAAAAACAGCAGCAATAATTCGATAACATTCATGGTAAAATAATGAATACAAAAACGTTGTTTTTATTGGGGCTATGTTGTCTTGGGACGGCATGTATGCAATACCATAGTCCAAATCGTGAAACATGGTCTGCTTATTTGGCCGGTGCCAGTTTTTCAGATATGACTGAAACTGCGCGGGTTGCAAAAATGCCGGTGTATATGGGACATGGCGGAACGATAGTGACTGCGAACGGCGAATTATCACCCAATATGCAATACGGCGATAAAAATAATGTTGATAATCAAACATTGATAAAATATATGTCTGATTTAGAATACGAATTGTACGACGCGTTGCGCAAACCGGGGGTATCTGTCCAGCGTGCCGGCACAGACGTTGTAATAATTCTGGTTCGCGACAGCATTATGGAATTAAACGTTCCCGATATTTCAAATGATGGTGCCGACACGTTAAAAATAATCGCAAAAATTTTGAATAAATACGGCGCAACGTTTATGGAAATAGCAGGATACACAGATTCTATGAAAAGCCAGACCGCCGCGCACGCATTGTCTTTGGATATGGCGGAACGCGTCGGTGTTTATTTTGCGCAAAATAAAATTTCTACATCACGAATGTTCATTGTCGGGCGTGGTTCTGCACGTCCAATCGCGGCCCAAGATGATATGGGGCGTTTAACCAACCGCCGCGTTGAAATTCGATTGACACCAGCCCGATAGACAAATAAAAACACTTTGATTTTTATACAAAGATTGCTATATTCAAAATAAACAAAAACCAAAAGGAAGAAAAATGAACGACAAAAATTTAATCACAAAAAAGTATACAAAAATCGGAATTGTTGCGACATTGGTTGTTGCGGTTGCTTTGATTGCAGGTATCGCAATATCTGGCGGACGCAGTGGTGCTGATACTGCAACCGCATTAAAGGAAGTATCCACAAATGCGGTATCTGGGGCAGATTTGAAAATCGCAGTGATCAATATGGATAAAATTCAATTAGATGCCAAGGCGTTGCAAGATTTGCGCAAACAACGCGGTTTTTACGAAGACAAATTGAAAAACAGACTTGAAAAAGAACAAAAATCTTTGGAAAAAGAAAAATCTGATATCGAAAAGAACCAAGATGTTTTATCCCAAGAAGCATTGCAACGTCGTGTTGTTGATTATCAACGTCGCGTGAATAATCTTCAACGTGATTTGAATGAAACGGCTCAGGCGATTGATGCATCATATCAAGACGCATTGGCAACATTACAGAAAAAACATCTGGATCCAGTTATCGAAGGTGTAATCGCGAAAAAGAAATTGTCTTTGGTGATTGACGGCCGTATGGCGCGCATTGGCGAAACCGCCGCGGATTTAGATATTACTGATGAAGTTGTCAAAGCATTAGACAAAAAAGTATCAAAAATCCAAATGGCAAAGCCAAAGGGATTTTAAGATAAATATCCAAATAAAGAACGCCGGCAAATCGCCGGCGTTTTTTTATTCTTGTTTTTGTTGTTAAAAAATGGTACTATACACGTGTTGCAGGGTGTTCCTGTGACGGGGTATAACGGCCCTAAACAAAACGGCGTCCGAGAAAGGCGTAAAAATTCTCCAATTTATGGTTGGAGGGCTGCCGAATATATTGAATAAGGCGCACAATTTCCGTTTTGAATTGTCGTTATCCTCCAACCACCTTTAAAACCGGTGGTTGTTTTATTGTTAAAACAAAGGAGAGGAAACTATGACAACAAAAATACCACTATTATTCGCAATTATTGCATTATTGCCACTCAACACATGGGCAGCTTATACGTATGTCACCCAAAACACACCTGCAAGGGTTCGCGCCAATGGTGGAACCGTGACAAGAGCAGCCTCTAGAGGCCCCTATGCAACCGTAACTATAAACGACGATGATGACAAACATATTGCATCAACTGCCTATGTCAAGGGTGCTTACAATGATACTATCGCAGGTTTGAATCAGAAACAAGGAATACTAATTGTTGAAGATGATGAAGGTATTATGCGAGATATTCAAGATGAAATATACAGTAGTCTTGAGGCTGTTGACGCCGAAAATCAATTAGTAAATGGTATGGCGGTAAAAAATGCGATCGATGACGTAAATACCACCATATCCGACCAACGTGTCATCATTTATACAACTTGGGACGATGATAGTGCGAATGCCACGACACAGGTTGCGTTATCCACTGCACAATAGCACCAACACACCATTGTCATTGCATAGTGGGGGATATAAAAACACCCGCCGGTTTGGCGGGTGTTGTTTTAAGACATCAAATATTACAATTGTGCTTTGACTTCTTGCACTTCGTAACATTCAACGCGGTCGCCTTCTTTCAGGTCGTTATATTTATCGAAACTCATACCGAATTCGACGCCGTTTGATACTTCGTTCACTTCGTTCTTTTCACGTCTTAATTCACCGATTTTCCCGTCGTAAATCACGACATTGTTGCGCAACAGGCGAACGAATGCAGACTTTTTAATTGTGCCCTCACTTACGCGGCAACCGGCAACACGCGTACCTTTGCCAACCGTGAACAAAGCAATAACGTCGGCATAACCGATAAAGTTTTCGCGTTTTTCAGGTGCCAATTTACCCGACAAAATTTCTTTGATTTCATCGGTGATACGATATACAACGCTATGATAGCGAATATCAACACCATTGTTGCGCGCCATATCACGAACCATTGAATCAGCACGCACATTAAACGCGATTATGACCGCGCCCGATGCAGTTGCCAATCTGATGTCGCCTTCGGTTATTTGACCAACCCCCGCAGACAACAATTCTACCGCTGCTTTGTCAGAATTAAATCCGCGCAACATATCAGAGATTGCTTCGACAGAACCTTGAACGTCTGCGCGCAAAATAATTGGCAAAGTCAATTTCTTGGTTTCATCGCGTTTCGCAAACAATTCTTCCAAAGACGAACGTTTAACAGCGTTTGCTTTGTCTTTCGCCTTTTGAATACGGTATGCCGCGACTTCGCGTGTTTGCGCTTCGGTTTCCATGACGTGCAATTCGTCACCTGCATTCGGCACAGAATCCAATCCCAACACCATCACCGGCTGGCCTGGTTTAACACTTTTCACACGAACGCCATTTGAATTAATCAAACCGCGAACACGTCCAAATGTTTCACCGACAACAAACACATCGCCGACAGACAAAGTTCCCTGACGCATCAATACAGTTGCAACCGCGCCCAGACCTTTTTCCATTTTTGCTTCGACGACATATGCAGACGCCATCATATCTGGGTCGGCCTTTAATTCCATAACTTCGGCTTGTAATAAAATCGCTTCCTCTAATTTATCCAATCCCATTTTTGTTTTCGCAGAAATTTCGACGCATTGAACATCGCCGCCCATTTCTTCGACCTGAACCTCTTGCTGCAAAAGGTCGGTTTTAACACGTTGCGGGTTGGCTTCGGGTAAATCGCATTTGTTAATCGCGACAATAAACGGAACGTGTGCCGCGCGAATGTGATTAATCGCTTCGATAGTTTGTGGCATAATCGAATCATTCGCCGCAACGACCAAGACAACAATGTCTGCCATTTGCGCACCACGCGCACGCATCGCAGTAAATGTTTCGTGACCTGGGGTGTCTAAGAAAGTTATCACCGCACCCGATTTTGTTTTTACTTCGTATGAAGAAATATGTTGGGTAATGCCGCCCGCTTCGCCGGCAACAACGTTCGCATTACGAAACGCGTCCAGCAACGACGTTTTACCATGGTCAACGTGACCCACAACCGTCACAACAGGCGCACGTGGTTGCAGGTGTTCTGGGTTTGGTTGTTGTTCTAAAATATTCGCGTACGGTTTAACATCAACACGTTTAACCGTCGCACCAAATTCAGACGCAACCAATTCCGCAGTATCTGCATCAATAGATTGATTTTGCGACGCCATCATGCCCATTTCCATCAATTTTTTGATGACGTTGCCGACTTTTTCAGCCATCGCCGCCGCCAAATCTTTGACCGTAATCGTATCAGAAAGCGTCACGACATGTTCCACTTTTTGTGGTGCAGAAAACACAGCGCGTGCTTTTTCACGAAAACGTTTTAATGATGCTTCGCTGCGACGGCGATTTGCGCCACGCAGGCCGATTTCATCATCTTCGTCGTCATCGCCACCACCGATAACAATGTCGTGAATCGATATTTTACCGCCTTTTTTGAAATCTTTTTTTGAACGGTTTTGTTTGCCAAAGCGATTGTTATCTTCATCGTCGTTAAACGCGCGATTATGATTTTGTGCGGCAACATTGTTCTTGCGATTTTCATGAGTGTTTTCACGTGGCGGAACGTTAACAATTTCATCGACGCTGGATTGTTGCGCTTCGCTTTCATTTTCACGCGCGGCCAGTTGTTCTTTGACCGCTTCGTATTCACGATTTTCGCGTTCGATTTCCGCTTCGCGGGCGCGACGTTCTGCTTCTTCTTGGGCTTCGCGTTTTTTGCGTTCTTCGTCCCTTGCCTTGGCCGCAGCCAACACAGCGCGCAATTTTTCATCGGCGGCATTATGTGTTGGTTCGACCTTTTTCGGTTCATCACGCAATTCGTTATTACCCGGCGCAACAATGCGACGCCGTCTTTCAACGAATACAGCGTCACCTTTTTTGCTTTGCACTGCGCCCACAGTCACAGATTTTCCAAGTGTCAATGTTGCCATATTTTAACCCTTTGGTTAAATTACAATTTTATGTTTTATTCTTCGCTTTCAGAATCAGGAACAATTCCGTATGCTAATTCGCGCGCTTTCATAACGACACGTTCGGCTAAGCGCGGCGACATATTGTCTTCGCCCAAAATTTCAACCAATTCGTCCGCTGCCAAATCGGCCAAATCAGACAAAGATTTAACATCGTTTTCGCCTAATTTCATAATAGTCGGACGTTTGATGAAATCGAATTTCAACAAATCGTCAGTCATACCCATTTTGTGACCATTGTCAAAATAGTCTTGTTCTTGTTTTGCCAAATAAGCTTTTGCACGATTTTGCAATTCGACCGCCAATTCTGTATTGAAGCCTTCGATTGATTCCAATTCAGATTGTTCAACATACGCAATTTCTTCGATTGTTCTGAAACCTTCGGTAATCAGCAATTGTGCGATTGTTTCATCAACGTCCAGCGCAGTTGTGAACAATTCAGTCTTTTCTTTGAATTCTTTGGCGCGACGTTCTGCTTCTTCGGCTTCGTTCATAACGTCAATGTTCCAACCTGTTAATTGAGAAGCCAGACGGACGTTTTGACCGCGACGACCAATTGCCAATGATTGTTGATCTTCGGTGACGACAACAGCCGCAGAATGTGTATCTTCGTCAACAATGATTTTTGCAACTTTGGCCGGTTGCATAGCGTTCACGATAAACACAGCTGGATCTTCGGAATACAAAATAACGTCGATTTTTTCACCGTGACATTCGTTGATAACCGGTTGAATACGTGTACCCTTGATACCCACAGTCATACCAACCGCATCAATTGATGGATCTTGGGTTTCAACGGCGATTTTAGCATGTGACCCCGGTGCACGAGATACAGATTTAATCTTGATAATACCTTCGTAAATTTCAGGCACTTCTTGGGTGAATAATTTTTCCATGAACCCAGGATGTGTTCTGGTCAAGAAAATTTGTGGTCCCGAATTAGAACGAACAACGTCCATAATCAAAGCGCGCACACGATCACCAACCGCCAAACGTTCGCCTGGGATTAATTCAGTGCTTTTGATATAACCTTCGGCTTTGCCATTGATATCGACAAAGACGTTTCCAAATTCAATATGTTTCACAACACCATTTACAATGTCACCAATATTGTCTTTGAATTCTTCGTATTGACGTCCTTTTTCAGCATCGCGAACACGCGCAGTCATGATTTGACGTGCCGTCTGAAACGCCATACGGCCGAATTCAGGTTCTGGCAACATATCTTCGACAACGTCGCCAACCGATGGATTCGCGGCGTATTTTTTCGCTTCGGCCACGGTCAACATAGTATTTGCATTATATTCTTCACCAACACTTTCAGGTGATTCAATAACGTCAAACAAACGTTTAACATGAATTGCGCCGTTTTTACGATCAATTTGCGCAACGATATTAAATTCTTCGCCATATTTGTGCTTTGCAATTTTCGCGATTGCAATTTCCAGAGATTCAATCACAGTTTCACGATCTATCATTTTTTCTTGGGCCAAAGAATCAATGGCCAATAATAAATCCTGACGTGGCATAGATTCAAAAGACATTTTTATTCTCCTTGTGTTGTGTCTTTTTATTCAAAGGGCGGGGTTTTTTGAACCCCGCCCTTAAAAAACTTATTTTTAAGAACGTCTATATTATTACGTCCGAATCGAAAGAAATCAAGCAAAAAATGACAATGGTGTATTGATGCTATTGTGCAGTGGACAATTCAACCTGTGTCGTGCCGTTTTCTGTATCATCTTCCCATGTTGTGTAAATGGTGACACGTTTGGATGCTATTGTATCATTGACCTCATCAATCGCATTAGCAACGCCGACAACAGTAATTAAGTTAGCAAAATCACCCTGATCAATCGAACTAGATACTAGTGAACTTAGTGGCACTTCATCACCGGTATCTGGATCCAAAACATACATTTGAGATTGTTTATCAGCATTTAATTTATTCATCGCTGCAATCGTATCATTATATGCACCTTTTACATACGCAGTGGATGCAATATGTTCGTCGTCATGGCTGTCTATATCTACTGTTGCATAATATGGAAAGTCCGTAGCTATAACAGGATTATCGTTTGTCGTCATATTACCAATCGGTCCGATATGTACATCTGCCCATGCGCCGAACGGTAATAATGCAATTATTGCAAATAATAGTGGTATTTTTGTTGTCATGTCTTTCCTCCTTTGTTTGTTGCAACAACAAAACAACCACCCTTGAATTAAAGGTGGTTGGAGGTTAAGAACAATCCAAACAGGAAATTGCGTCGTTTATTCAAAATATTCACGACCCTCCAACCATTACGGCGGAGATTTTACGTCCGTTTTTGACGCCTGTTTGTTTCAGGTTCTTAAGCCTCATCGGAAAAACCCTTTCCGACCCCATTATTTTATCAAAAAGCGGCAGCCAATGCAAACGAATAATTATGGGGGACATATCAACGTCAAATATGCCTTTATTCTTGACGGGTGCGGATTTGGGCTTTATACTTTGAATTATGAAAATAATAAGCAGATATTTTGTACGGCAATTATTGACTATTTTCATCATGTTATTGATGATTCTGACCGGTTTGGCATGGATGATGCAGATTATGACTATGATGAAATTCCTGATTGCGTATGGCATAAAGTTTTCGAGTTTTTTATATCTGATATCGTTTATGATTCCGTTTATCATTTCGATTATTGTGCCGTTTGTCACATTTATCGCGACTATATTTGTGTATAACAAAATGATTTCTGAAAACGAAGTCACGGTTATGGCGGCATCGGGTCTGTCCCCGTGGCAAATTGCAAAGCCGGCAATAAAGTTGGCGGCGGTGTTGACACTTTTGCATTTGGTTTTGAATATTTGGATTGTGCCGATGACCCAAGCGAAATTTTACAGCACCCAATGGAATTTGCGCTATGGTTTGGCGCACCTGAAATTGCAAGAGGCCGCATTCACACGTCTGGCAAATGGGTTGGTTGTGTATGTCGATAATGTTTCAGGTCAAGATTTGAACCAAGTAATGTTATCCGACATGCGTGACGATAAAAACCAGATGTTAATGTTCGCAGAACGCGGAAAATTGGTATCTACGGTTCACGGATTATCTATTGTCACAAACAACGGTTCGTTGCAAATGTCGGGAAGAAACGGATTTACAACGGGGACTTTTGATAATTTCGACATGGATTTGAATTTGGTTGAAAACGAAGAAGACGTTGCGTTCCGCGTTCGCCGCATACCGACGTTCACATTGATTCATGACGTCATTTCCCAAGACAGCGAACATCAACATCACCAAACATTGGTTGAATTGTGTTCGCGCTTCATCAGCCCATTAATGAATTTAATTTTGGCAATTGTTTGCACACTGATTTTATTAAAATCGTCACTGTTGCGGCGTCGCGCCAGTTTTGCACCTGCGATGGCGGTTTTGGCGATGGCGGCGATTATGGCGTCATATATGTCTGTATCAAATATGGTGACCAGTTTGACTGATGTTTTCTTGGTCGCGATTGGTGTATTTGTCTTGTTATTTGGTTTAATTGGTTTATTATTAAAAAAATGAGATATTTATTCACATCTTTGATATTGTGTTTCGTCGTATCTGACGCATTGGCGCTGGGTGTCAATTTAGACGAAGCAAAAACTGTGAAATCTGACGAAATTGTATATGATGCAAAATCTGGCGAAATTGAATCATCAGGTAATACAGAAATGACAAATGCGTCGGGGCAACGCATAAAGTTAGACCATATTTCGATATCGGGTGGCAATACAAAAATGTCTGCGGACGATATTGAATTATGGTTGGGTTCCAATGTTTATGTTCAGGCACAATCTATTAAACGCGACGGTAACGAAACTATTGCACGACACGCAATATTCACAGCGTGCGATGGGTGCGATTCTTTTGGTAATGCATGGGAAATATCTGGGACAACGATTATTCATGATGCCAATGAAAAAATGCTATATTTTCACAATGGTATTTTTTGGTTGTATAATGATACTTTCCCGATATTGTGGTTGCCGTATTATGAGATGCCTGATCCGTCTGTGAAATACAAATCTGGCCTGTTACCCCCCAGTTTGAACACAACAAACGGTATGGGAACACAAATAAATTTACCGATTTATGTGAATTTGTCCGACAGACACGATTTCACAACAACAATTTCTTATCTGACCAAGGAAAACCCGTTGTTCCAATTGGAACATAGGTTGAATTTAACACATTCTCAATTCAGAACTGATGGTGCGTTCACTCATAACAAGGCCGGCGAAAATCGTTGGTATGTTGATAATAATGACATTATTGAACTGGGCGAAAATGCACGTGCAACAGTTTATGTTAATCGCGTGTCTGATAAAACATTCTTGCAAAAATATGGATTTTATGATTATCAACCATATTTGGATTCGGGTGCAAAATTAGAACTGTTTGGTCAAACCAGTTATATTGTCGCAGACACACATATATTCCAAGAATTACGAACCCCAGGTGGCAATCAAACATGGGCGTCGGGTGATATTTTACCAAACGTGCGCGCGGTGTATCAATCTGAACCAATATTTGCAGAAACCTATTTCAATGTGTCGGGGGATGTGTTGGCGGTGTCTTCATCAAATTCATCATCCCAGCGCATAATTGGCGAAACACAAATTGTATCCCCATGGACTTTGTGGGGCGGAAACCGTTTAACACTTAGCGCGTCGGGCCGTTACGATATATATAATTTTGATCATATCGCCGTATATGATGAAGACAATCCATACTCTGGGGTTAAATCCAGATTTTTACCAAGTGGATATGTTGAATGGGGACTGCCATTATTCAGCACGAACAATGATTGGACATATATCATTGAACCACAAATGCGATTAACTGTTATGAAACGGACAGATTCAAAGTCTGTGTTTGCGCGTGATAATGATTCTGCGGGGCGTTTTTTATCTGATACAACGCTGTTTTCGAATAATCGTTATGCTGGATTTGATATGTGGGAAAATGGTAATTTTGCAGACTATGGCGCACGATGGGCGGCATTTAACACAAAACATAATATCGAAGTGTTCATGGGGCAAACTTACGACTTCAACGCCCCAGAACAAGATTTTAATGACAATGGTTTCCGAAACGGTTTTTCAGATTATGTCGGACGTATTTCATATAGCAATAATGATAATTTCCAAATATCCACACGTTTTCGTTTCGATAGAACCGACATGTCGTTAAGTCATGCTGAAAATTCTGCATACATCGGACGCGGTGGAAATTATTTAACGTTGGGACATATTTGGGATTCACGACCTATTGATATTTATTCGACAAACGACGAAGATACAAATGAAATTATATCTGGTGCGGGGGTCAGATTAACAAATCGCGTACGAATCCAAGGTTCTTTGATTTTCAACGTGTACGAACATTTCTTGCAACGGCATTCAGGTGGTATCTATTATGAACATCCGTGTTATTATCTATCTTTGGAATATCAACGTGATAACGCGGTGAACGGTGATTACGTCGGAAATACAACTTTCCAATTCAAATTTGGAATCAGCATTGATGGACGACACTATTAAACACAGCAAAGGAAAAGGAAATGAAAAAAATCAGTATATTTTTTTTGGCTTTGATTTTGAATATGTCGATTGCAAATTCTGCAACGGTTGTGGCGACAGTGAACGGCAATCCAATCACAGATACTGATATTACTGCACGAACCGAATTGATGACAAAGCAAGGAAACGTTTCGGCGACTAATCGTCGTAGTGCGTTCCAAAATATTGTTGATGATTATGTCAAATTAGATTATGCAAATAATTTTGGTGTTAAACCCACTGACAAAGATGCCGACAAAGAATTAAAGAAAATGAATTTAGGCGATATGACTGAAACTATGCGCGTTATGGCACGGTTGGCAATTCGGTCTGATATGGCATGGGGCGCAGTGATGTCGCGTATGGTCGTTCCAACAATCGAAGTTTCCGAAGAAGACATTCAATCAGAACGAAACGATTTAATTCGTGAACGCGGATTACCGATTGAAATGACTATTGTTCGTTTGATTAATATTCCTGAAAACGTCGCGAAAAAATTAACCAAACCAAAAGATTGTGGTAATGCGATAAAAATGGCCGAAGATTTGGGTGGCGCACCACAAAAATTTACAGCAATACAATATGAATTGTCAGATGAAATTCGTAATCGAATTGCAACATTACCTTTGTTGACTTGGTCGGACATTCAGGATAATTCTGTTATATTGATATGCAGTGAAAGAAAGACAGACGAATATAAAAATTTGGACGATATCATCAAACAAAATGCTATTTTCCGTAAGGCTTCGTTTGTTGCCGACCAACAATTAAAACAATTACGGCGCAAGGCTGTGATAATCATTAATGACGACAGATATAAATTATGAAAAAAATACTTTTTAATTTAACACAACCAGAACTGGAACAATTTGTTACCGATATGGGATTGCCGCGTTTTCGCGCAACACAAATTCGCGAATGGTTGAACCGTGGCGCGCCTGATTTCAGTGTTATGAAAAATCTGCCCGAAGATTTGCGTCAAAAATTAAACGAAAGCGCACAAACTTTACCGGTGAAAATCGTAACACGTTTGGATAGCAGCGATAACCAAACAACTAAATTTTTACTGGAATTGGAAGATGCGCAACAAATAGAATGTGTTTTAATGCGCACAACATATGGGAACAGCGTTTGTGTTTCATCTCAGGCAGGTTGTGCGATGGGCTGTAAATTTTGTGCGTCAACATTGTTGGGATTAAAACGCAATTTGACAGTCAACGAAATGTTTGCACAAATTCTGGTGGCACAATGGGAATTAAGACGCAATCGCGCTGATACTGAACACGTTCATCCAAACGGTGACGCAAATAATGGCGACGTGTCACATATCGTCGTTATGGGAACCGGCGAACCGTTACAAAACACATCTAATGTTATCGGATTTTTGAATCGGGCGAATGATGAATTGCATATATCGTGGCGACGTATAACTGTTTCAACATGTGGCATTGTTTCAGGAATTGAAGAATTAAACACATGGGGGCGTCCGATTAATCTGGCGATATCTTTGCACGCACCAACCGATGAATTACGTTCGCAAATTATGCCTATAAATAATAAATATAAAATAAATGAGGTATTAAAGGCGGCATTTGATTTTTCAGACGCGCAAAATCGCCAATTGATGATTGAATACATATTGCTTGGGAAACGTGATGAAAATGGTGACGTTGTCCTTTATAACTGTTCGAACGAACATGCGAACAAATTATCAGAACTTTTGCGCGGTCATAACGTTATGGTGAATTTAATACCATGGAATACGGTTGATGAGCGCGATTTTGCGTCTATATCTGGGAATGCGGTTCATCGTTTCCAAGATATTTTGATAAAGAACGGAATTCATACGCGCATCCGGCGGGAGCGGGGGGCAGATATCGGATCTGCGTGTGGACAGTTAAGATTGAAACACAAAAAAGGGTAAAAAATGAAATTACGTTATATAACATGTTCTGACCCCCGAGAAAACCTGAATCCGCAAGATGTTGTTGATTTATTAAAAACATATCCTATTGCGGAACTGGGTGTCCAGGTACACAAACCAAATATGGAATTTGGCAACAAAAGGTTCGTATGGTTTGATAAATTATTAGAGATTGCAAAAAAATCTGAAACGCCGATTAATATCGCTATACATATAAATTACGAATGGTGCGGTGATATGTGTTCTGGCAAAATACCAGATGAAATAACGTATTTTATGAAACAAAAACATTCAACCACTGGGAAAAATTTAATATACAGAATACAATTAAACCACGGTGATTTTACATTTAAATTTGATGCACAAAAACTGTCCAGATTGATTTCTGATTTTCGTGATTATGAATTTATTTTACCATTCAATCACGTCATTCGTGGTGATGTTTCAGATTTAAGAAAAACAGGCGCACAATTCAACGTATTATTTGATGAATCATATGGTGCAGGTGTACCACCGGTTGTCTGGAAAAAACCGGCATTTTGGGACAAACAATTTGGCTATGCCGGTGGAATATCGCCATATAATGTCACCACTGTTTTGGGCAAAATATCAAACATCTTGCCACAAAATTATCAAACATGGATTGATGCCGAAGGACAATTGCGTGATAAAACATCAGGTGTGATGGATTTGAATCTGGCACGCGAATATCTTCGTTATGCTTCAAATTGGTACAATGATTATGAAAAATAAAAAAAGGTAAAAAATGTATTTACGTTATATAACATGTTCCGACCCACGGGAACACAATCCGGTTTCTGAAATAATAAAATTGGGTGTGATGCCCAGTGCAGAGGTCGCTGTTCAATGTCATCCGTCAAAAATGGACCAAGGTATGGCACGCAATGTATGGTTTGACCAATTAATGCATCAACTTTATGATGTCAAAGGTATGAATCTGGCAATACATATTAACATGGAATGGGCATCTGAAATATGTTTAAACGGCAAAATTCCAGAAATATTGGCACCATGGGTATATGCACGCAATTCTAGCGGCAATCCAATTATAAAACGCATTCAAATAAACATGCCTGAATTTGCAGTGCAAAACATAAACCCAAAACGTGTTGCGCAATTAATTGCCGGATTACCACGTCGTGAATTTATATTCCAATATAACGACAAAACAAAATCAGCGGTTGAAAAATTACACGCCACAGGCGCACGTTTTTCACTTTTGTTCGATGCATCGGGCGGCCGTGGTGTTGCGCCAAAGGCATGGCAAAAACCAATTTATGAAACGCATCCGATGGGATATTCTGGGGGGATTTCACCCGATAATGTCATTCATAATTTGCGATTGATAAACGCGATTGTTCCCAAAAACACACCAATTTGGATAGACGCCGAAGGCAGATTGAAATCAAACGACCTGTTTAATGAAAAGCCGCGTTTTGACACAGAATTGGCGCGTCAGTATGTGACCCGTGCCCGCGCCTATAATTTGGGGAATATAAGATAAAAACAATGCCGCCCGTTTGGGCGGTTTGTTTTTTACACATCCATAATCTCTGGAACATAATATAATAAAAAAAAGAGAGTTGTCATCCGGCTTTCTGTCGCAGGGCTGGAAATAATTCTGCCCCAACGGGGAAGTGGATTGCGACCACCAGTCGCAAGACGAAGGGGGTTACATCTGTTTTGTTATTCCGAATCCAAAAAGGACATTGTCATTGCGAGAATCTGCAATCAGCAACCAAGCATGCTGTTGTTGATTGCGGATTCGTGGCAATCCAGTCAAATTAGTTTCCGGTGTGGTACACGCCACACCGGCCTTTTTTATTCAACAGGATTCCCACGTCGTGTTTTTCACAACGCTATCGCTTTTGCGAAAAACACTCCTCGGAATGACATTTCAGCTTTTTAGAGTTTTGTCCCGATGATGGGCCGCTGTTCTGGCCATCTTTGGCCAGAGATGCGTATTATTGTGCAGATGATAATTCAACCGTGGTTGTATTGTCTTCATCCCAAGTAGTATAAATTTCAACTGTTTTATCGTTGACGTAATTCACCACTTGTGCCAAAGCATACGCTAGGCCGTCGCCGGCCACAAAAAGTTCACCTAATCGTGCACGATAGGCAGAATTAAAAGGTGTTTCAGGATTGGCAATGACCTCAATTGCAATATCTTCACCCGTAGTATAGCCTACACCAGCTTCCATTTCAACATTCGTGTCCAGATTGATTATTTTTGTTTGCTTATTATTGTCCAACGTATTCAATGCAGCAACCGTGTCATTATAAGCACCTTTGACATACGCCGTGGACGCTATATGTTCTGCGTCATCATTGCTTATAATGACTGTCGCATATGGCGGGTCGTAATCAGCAAAGGCTGGTGAATCACCATATTCTTTATCTGGTCCAATTGTTGCGTTTGCGCCCAAAGGCAACATTATCATCACTGCCAATGGTATTAGTAGTTTCTTTGTTGTCATATCTTTCCTCCCTTGTTTGTTGCAACAACAAAACAACCACCGGTTTTAAGGGTGGTTGGAGGTTAGCTACAATTCAAACGGAAATTGTGTGCCTTATTCAATATATTCGGCAGCCCTCCAACCATACATTGGAGAATTTTACGTCATTCTTTGACGCCGTTTGTATCGGGTAGCTATACCCCATCGCAGGAACGCCCCGCGACACGTGTATAATACCATTTTTTAACAATAAAAACAAGGCAAAAAAACACCGCCCAAACGGGCGGCGTGTCTTTCATACAAATTATCTTTGGTTTTCAGCGTTCGACATTTTCATCGCAGATATATATTCGATTGTATCTGACGGTATTTGTTTTGCCGGTGCTACTTTGCGTTCTGAATGTCGTTGAAACGCGTCTTTGATACCCATAACCGCGCCATAACCAAATCCGAACATTCCGCCAACGATAAATGTTATTATAGCGATTGTTTCGATTTTCTTTGCTGCTTTGTCCAATTTTTCAGATATTTGTTTTTTCATTTTTCTTTCCTTTGGTTGGTGTTTATCGTTGGTTTTCCGCAAAACGTTTAATAATAACATTGTTCGCGATTGAATCAGCCTCTATCTTTTTACGCGCCGCCAAATTACGCAGTTCTTCTTTATGCGTAATTTCTTGGTTCAAAGAATCGATTGTATTTTGCGCACGTGGTGGGATTTGCGCCTTCCAATCTTTTTTGCGTGGTTGGATTTTTACAATTTCATCAAAGAAAACACGGCCGCCGGAAACTGTATCTTGTTCAAATTCAAAATTCGTATTGTCACGAGCATCAATATTCGGCACAACACTTGTCTGTTTCGACACGGTCGCTTTGCCAGAAAACGCCGGTGTTTTTTCAATTTTTCCATCGGCAAAATGTTTTTCAACGCGCCAATCACGCGAACCAGCCTTGGTCAATTTATATGTCGCGGATGTATCTGCGAAAAATTCAGGGTTAAGGTTTGGGTTATATAAACTGGTATAACGATATGTGACCGCGTATTTTCCGTTCATACTTTCGTCGTCCAAAAATTCATATCCAAAATCTTTGGCCCCGACCCCCAGTGTTTTTTTGCCGTATTCGTCCAACATATAATAGTCGCGATATTCGTGTTCTATTGCATGACGATTGGTTTCCAAATTATGTTTTGTTTGTAAAACCTTTTTCTTGGCTTCTGATTTAATTGCGCGATTTGTATTCATATCCAATTGTGCGTCATCAACAACACTATAAATCGCAGACAACAAAGTGTTAAATGCGCCTTCTGTATCACGAAAGACCCAAAAATCAGAACCACAATCAGAATATAAATCGCGCCCTGCCCCAACAAAAGCCATTTTTTCTTTATCAATATATATCACATCGGCATCACTGGCGTCTTGGTTGACCAATATTGCAAATTCGTGGTCATATGAAATAACCCTATCGGCCAAAGAAATATTGTATCGCGCCAATAACGTATCGATTTCAGAATATAATTTATCCAGGATTTTAACACCGTCTGTTGTAACGCGTCGTGTCACGGTGCCACCCAATGTATATTGTGATTTTATATCGTTTATATCCGCAACATCTTGGGAAATTGGACGCAAAGAATCTAACTGCGCCACATACGAATGATAACCATTGATATTTAACATATAATCGCGAACCATATCAAAAGTTTCAGATTTGCGCGACGCCAATATTTCATCGACCGCCTTTTTGGCCGGCAATTCGTTTTTCGGAACCGACGTTTTCACATCAGAATCGTCGCACGATTGCACCCAAAACAAGACAGTGACCGACAATACGGTCATCAATGTTATAATATCAAGTTTTTTACTCATTTTTAATTTACCCTAATTATTTTGACCCATAAATATTAACACAAAAAAGTAAAAATGTCAATATGTTTTGCTAATATTCACAAATTCAATGTGACACGTTTTTGTTCTTGTATGGGACGGCGTTTTCTGATAAAATAGCATCGTCGGAAAGAGTTTTTCCGATGGGGTACAAGAGCCCTTTAACGAGCGTCCGAGATGACGTTAAAATCTCCAACACACGGTTGGAGGGTTGCCGAATATATTGAATAAGGCACACAATTCTCGTTAATTGTTCTTGTCCTCCAACCACCTGATTTTTTCTGGTGGTTGTTTTGTTGTTGCAACAAACAAAGGGAGGAAAGATATGACAACAAAAAAACTACTATCATTGGCGATTATCGCCGCGTTACCGTTCAATGCATGGGCAGATTGGACAACAAATGAACGCACTTATCACACTGTAAATACACCAGCACAGGTCGCATCCAATGGAACCGTGACAATTGCGAACAATGGCCCCTATGCAATTGCGACAATTGGTGATGATGACGATGAACATATCGCATCTACCGCGTATGTTAAGGGCGCATATAATGATAGCATCGCTGCAGTGAATAGGCTTGATATAGAAAAACAACCCGCCTTATTTAACGGTACCACTGGCGACAGAATTAATGATGTGGATGGTGCGGACGATTTTTTATATGGTTTGGCATATTACAATGATGAGTCTGCTGAGGTTATGGAACAACGTCTAATATCTAGTAACGCTGTAGTCGCAGGCATAAAAAGCCAGCGTGTCACGATATACACTACATGGGATGACGACCGCAGCAGTGCCACCACTGTGGTTCCATTAACAACTGTTGTTCCAGAGGATTAACAAATTTAAGTCTGACATCATGCAAATAGATGTTAAGAGACTCGCTCGGGCATAGCCCTGCGCGGCAACCGTGACGATTTTGATGCGCAAATGCTTTCAAAATCTACTTGTTGTCGAACTCCTTCGTTCTCGTCTCTAAATATCCCCCATACAAAAATTAAAACCGGCGAATGCCGGTTTTTCATAAACATTTTGCCCGCCTTCGCAGTCCTTAAAAATTCAAAATTAATTTATTATTAATATATTAAAAATGCTTTTTTATAAATTCACGCCCGCATTGAGATTTCAAATATTTTTCAAAATCTTTCGCTTTTTGTTCGTCGTCAATAGCAAAATAATCTTTTATACGCCACGGTTTATATTTATCAGTATGTCCAAAATGTTCATAGTTGTGCTGTTTAAAGCGACGTTTTAAATTATCGGTATAACCAATGTAAAAATTATCTGGCGAACTGATACTTTGTAAAATATATACGTAAAACATATTATTGTCCGTCTTCGTTCGTTGCACTCACTCCGTCGCGACATCCGCTTCGCGTGATTAAAATCACATCGCCCCGCCCGATTGTACCAATCGCGACGGAGCGAAGCGAAGACGGATGGTGGATGTTAAGAGACTCGAACTCCTGACCCTCTCGGTGTAAACGAGATGCTCTAGCCAACTGAGCTAAACATCCAGAAAAACAGCCGTATGATAATCTGTTTTTTTTCACTTGTCCAGTATTTTTTAGTTTAATGAAAAACCACCAGACACCGATGTCATAACTTCATCAATTAAAACATCGGCTTTGGTTTTGGCATCGCGATATGCGTCTGCCACCAGTTCAGACACTATTTTTGCGGCACGCGATAAAACATCTGGCCGGATTGTCACAGACACCAAATCATATTTGCCGGTCATATCAACCACAACATCGCCATTTCCGGCAATACCTTTGACATGCATATTTGCCAATGATTCTTGTGCGGCGGCGATTTTAGTCTGCAAATTTTGCGCATTCGCCATCAGGCTTTCCATATCCACGATATTTCCTTACTTTTCACGTATCAACATCATTTGCAGTGACTGTTTCGGGACATTTAATGTTTTGGCCCAAAAATCACTAAATTCCAATGTTGAAATGATATTGTTGGCATCATGCATCGCGTCTATCAGATTTGAAAACGAATGCTTATCATCAGACAGCATTAAATGCAAATCTTTGGCCCCTGACGGCGCAGTGTGGTATTTGTACATCGCGAACGAATACCGACCTGTCGTTTTGTTGCGTTCAATCGCAGTGACGTAATTATCGTCCAGAAATTTTCTTATACTGGGGATTTCTTGGATTGAGCAACATAAATAATTTGCCCAATCCAAATCCGTCCATTCCAATCTGGATTTTGGTTTAATCAAAGATTTTTGTTGTGTCATCGATACACGCCCTTACTTTTTGATTTCTTGACCGGTTTTTTGGTCGATACCAACCATTGAAAAACGTGTTTTGCCGCGTTTATCCAACCCCAGATAACGAACAAAAACTTTATCGCCAACATTCAATTTAGCATCTTCGATTTTTGCCAAACGTTCGCCTGTGATTTCAGAAATATGAACCATCGCTTCAAAATTCTTTAACACTTTGACGAACAAACCAAAATCTTTCATTCCAGATATAACACCGGCGTAAATTTCGCCAACTTCTGGTTCGGCAACAATGTCTTTGATACGTGAAATTGCCGCGTCTGCATCTTCTGGGGACGGCGCCAAGATTTTCACAGTACCATCATCAGACAAATCAATTTGCGTGTTTGTTTCACGTGTCAATGCCTGAATCACAGAGCCACCTTTGCCAATAACTTCGCGCACTTTGTCTGGATTGATTTTCATAGTGTATGTTTGTGGTGCATATGCCGACAATTTTGTACGTGGTGCCTTAATTGCCTTTTCAATTTTGCCAAGGATATGCATACGGCCATCTTTTGCCTGAGCCAATGCGCGTTCCATAATTTCAAATGTGATAGATGTGATTTTGATATCCATCTGCAAAGCAGTAATACCACGATCGGTTCCTGTCACTTTGAAATCCATGTCGCCCAAATGGTCTTCGTCGCCCAAAATATCGGTCAAGATTGCATAATCATCGCCTTCTTTGATTAATCCCATCGCGATACCTGCAACCGGACGTTTCATAGGAACACCGCCGTCCATCATTGCCAATGTTGCACCGCATGTTGTCGCCATAGATGACGAACCATTTGATTCCAAGATATCAGAACAAATGCGGATTACATAGTCAAATTCACTACGTGGTGGAACCATTGGGTGAACCGCGCGCCATGCCAAATTGCCATGGCCCAATTCACGACGTCCTGGGGATTTTAACCCTTTGGCTTCACCCACAGAATACCCAGGGAAATTATAGTTCAGCATAAATTCGCGTTCATCATCACCGTCCAAAGATTCAATCGGCAATGCGTCTTGGCCACCACCCAACGTCAATGAAACCAAAGCCTGAGTTTCACCACGTGTGAACAATGCAGAACCATGTGCGCGTGGCAAAACGCCTAATTCGATTTCAATCGGACGAACCGTTTTGGTATCGCGACCGTCGATACGTGGTTTGCCCGCCAAAATATTGCCGCGCATAATACGCGCAGTTATATTTTCAACAATTTCATCGGCCCATGATTCCAATGTAGATGTCGCAGTCACTGTATCTGGGAACAACACCGGAATACGTGTTTTAGCATCCGCATGAATTTGTGCCAACGTATCCAAACGCACTAATTTTTCCTTGATTAACAAAGCCTTTTCAATGTCGCCAGCGAATTGTTCAAAATCTTTTTCCATCGCGACATATTCTTCGGTCTTTTCAGGTGTTGCCCAACGTTCTTTGCCGGCCTTGGCCACCAAATCGTTAATCGCAGCAATCACAGTTTGTTGTGCATCAAAACCAAATTTCACAGCACCCAAAGTGGTCGCTTCGTCTAATTCACCGATTTCAGATTCAACCATCAAAACGCCATCTTTGGTCGCCGCAACAACCAAATCCATTTGCGAATTTTCAACGTCTTTCTTGGACGGATTTAACACATATTGACCATCTTTATACCCGACACGCGCCGCACCAATTGGGCCTGCAAAAGGAACCCCAGACAACGCCAACGCCGCAGATGATGCAATCATCGCCAAAACGTCAGGTTGATTTTTTCTATCGTACGAAAACACCTGAGCAATAATTTGAACTTTGTTTTTGAATGTTTCAGGAAACAAAGGACGTATAGGTCTATCAATCAAACGTGCAATTAATGTTTCGTTTGTGCTGGGTTTTCCTTCGCGTCTATCGCGTGACCCAGGAATACGACCGGCCGATGCAAATTTTTCCTGATAATCAACTGTTAACGGAAAGAAATCTTGACCTTCGACCGCGGTCTTTTCAGCGCACACAGTGGCCAAAACCATTGTTTGCCCCATTGTCGCCATGACCGACCCCGTTGCCTGTTTCGCATAACGCCCTGTTTCCAATCTAACCGTTTCATCACCATATTTGAATTCAACTGCGATTGGATTATTTAATACGTTTTTTTCTGATTTATTAAAAATACCAAACATATGTTTTTCTCCATTTTTATTGTTTGTTTCACGGACAGAGAAAAATCATTCATTTTTGTATTCTGTGGGCTATCAAATACAAGAAAGAATAATTCAATCCCTGCCCGCCTTGTTTTTCAGCACGCTTATTATAAGAACATATTTCCCATTTTGCAACAAAAAAGCCCGTATTTTTTCACGGGCCTTTTGTTTCTAAATTACAATCCCATTTTCTCTTTCATTTCGCATAATACCGGCGTTTGGATACCCAGACTTTGCGCACGCCGTATTAATCCGTTAAGCGCGAAAATACCCTCTACTGTGCCGACAATTTCTTCACCGCGCGCAATAGATTCACCGGCAGAAAAATTACGACTGGTTGGTGACGTTGCAGACAAAAACAAATCGCCAATTCCACACAATCCTAAGAAGGTTCCACAATCGGCCCCCATTTCCATCGCTAAATCAACAATTTCGTCCCATGCACGCGTAAACACCAACGCACGTTCGTTTTCACCACGACCCGTGACGGTCATAAAACCAGATATTAACGCAACAGCGTTTTTCCCAACGCCGCAAATTTGTGTACCAATAACATCATCGCTGTCTTGTAAATACAAATCAGATAACGCCACATGACCACCGCTGCGCACAATTTCGTTTCCCGCCAATGTTGATCCTGTCGGAATACCGTTTGCCACTTCACGGGCGAATTGTGGGCCGGATAAAACACCAAAATTTTTACATTCTGGGATTTCTTCGTTCAAAATTTCAGACATAAATTGACCAGATTGCGCCTCCATACCTTTGGTACAGATTAAAACAGGCTGACCATTATACACTTCGCGCATTTTACGCACTGTTTCACGAAAGAAAGCAGCCGGCGTCACAATCAACCAATATTCGCAATCATGCAAATCATTCATATGCGCGCTGCACGTGATGTTTTCAGGCTTTATCAAATCATTAAGTCCGTCAAAGATTCCATCAAACCCCCATAGAACAACATCATTTCCAGATCGGGCCGCAGCAAAAGCCAAGCCTGTTCCCCAAGCGCCCGCACCGAATACACCTATTTTCATTTAACTTTCCTTAATTTTTTTTCAACAAACGGGACAACAACCATACCGTCATCGGCCAAATCCAGCGCACGCATATATGCACGCGCCGCTTTGTCTTTATCACCCTTTCTTTTGTGCATATCCCCCAAATGTTCATACAACGCCGATGTAGTTGTTGAAATTTCACCGACACGTTCTAATAATTCCAGTGCCGCATCAACCCCTTCGCGTTTTTCAACAATTACACCCAAAATATCCCATGCCACAACATCAGACGTATTACGTTTGACCAATATCATCGCATTATCATACGCGTCGTCCAAATTCTTGTTTTGCGCCGCCCATGTTCGCGCCTGTAATAATAACATATCAGACGAAAAACGACCGGCAATATCTTGAATTTCATCTAAATCACGTTGCGCCCTGCGCGGTTGGTTAAACAACAAATATATATTCGCACGATGCTTCAAAAATAAAACACGTCCGTTTTCACCGATATTCTTTTGACGCAAAGCCCGATTTACAATCCGCAACGCCGCACGTTTACGCCCGTTTTTAATCGCATCGGCCATGGCTATCTTTGCCGCAGGGATAAACAACGGATTTTTTTCAGCAATTTTTTTAATAGTCTTGATATCGCCGTTGCTTTCTGCGATTTTCATCTGTCCAAATAAATACAGCGGATTTTTTTCGGACACTGAATTAAAAGCCCCGACAAAATCGCCGGCATTATAAAAATAATATTGCCCCAGATAATAATTTACCGCGTCACGATTCGCAGAACTAGCCACCAGATTTGCAAATTTCAACATCATCAACGAAAAATCAGTCAAAATCATAATCTGGGTATGCGAAACATTTTGAACAATGCTGAACGCCAAACTATTTTTATATCCGGCATAGTTAGACCAATCCGGAATATCATCATAATCTAAAATGAACATACCGCTTGGTTTGGCCAAAAAATCGTTACGCAAAATGTCCATATCTTCGAACATTTCGTGTTCTTTGTAAAACGACATCAAATATAAATAATCGTTTATGTTCATAAAGTCAGGATGTACATCTGCAAATTCTTTGACCGCAGTATCTAAATCGTTATTCAACAATGCAATCTGGCCACGAACGAACGCTTTCCACGAATCGTTTGTGCTTAATGAATTTATGTAATCTTTGGCTTCTTTGGTTTTGCCCTCATGAACCGCAGAAAACACACGCAAAGGCGCCATCAGCACAGAGTCATTTTTCGCATGACGTTTATAAAGCGATTTCCAATCATCTTTCTGCAAAAGCGACGCATCATAAATCAAACGATTTAATAAATCTTTGGAATCTTTCATAGAATCAACCGACGCCGGCAATTTACCATTTAAAAAATCAACTAATTCGCGCGAATGTTTCACAGCCTCTATTTTATCAGCCGCCGCATCTACACCGTTTAATAAATTCGACGCCGCGTCAAAATCATTTACATATAGCGCGTGCTGGGCCGCCAAGAACGAACCAAAACTGGAATCATATACGACATTATCGTCGGTAAAATCAGTATTACGCATTAATTGCCAGCCGCAAAAAACAAACACCATCGTCGCAATCGCAACAAAAATTGATGATGTATAAAAACTTTTAATATCTTTCATCGCGAAAACATGTTAGAATAAAAGTTATGGATAATAAAGAAAAATTTGAAAAATATGAAAAATTACTACGTGAATGGTCGGCAAAAATGAATTTGGTTGCCCCCAGCACGCTAAGCGATATCGAAAACCGCCATTTCAAAGATAGTGCACAATTGGCTGATTTTTTGCCACGCGACGTAAACATTATCGATTTGGGCAGTGGCGCAGGTTTCCCAGGCGTTGTTTTGGCAATTTTAGGTTGGAACGTCACTTGCATTGAATCAATTTCGAAAAAGGCCGGCTTTTTATCGATTTTAAAGCAAGAATTAGACCTGCCAAATTTAACAATTGTGAACGATAGAATCGAACATTATTTTGCAAAATTACCGGCTTTTTCTAAAAATTTCGTGTTCACCGCGCGCGCTTTTGCACCTTTGATTAAAATTTTTGATTACACACACAGAAAAAATTGCCGGCTTTTTTTGCTAAAAGGCCGGGAAATTGAAAAAGAAATTGCGGCAGCAAAAACAAAATACAAATTTGATTATGAATTGCACCCATCAAAAACCGGTGACGGATTTATTATCATCGTAAAAAACCTTAAATAAAAGAATTATTTCATATGAAATAAAATATAACATACTGATTATAGTGTGTTTTTATTTTATATTGACTATTTTTTTATAATTTTATAACATCAAAACAAAATTGGAAAGGAATTAAAAATGGCAAAAATTATATCTTTTGCGAATCAAAAAGGCGGTGTTGGCAAAACAACAACCGCGATAAACATCGCGGCTTCGTTAGCCGCGATAAAAAAGCGTGTTTTGTTGATTGATTTGGATTCCCAAGGAAACGCCGGCACAGGATTAGGCTTTGTTCGTGCAAGCCACAAACAAAGCGTATACGGTGTTTTAATGGGAAATGCCGGCATAATCGAAAATATTTTGACGACCGCGATACCAAATATGCACATTTTGCCGGCATCTGCAAAATTGGCTGGCGCAGAATTAGACATGCTGGATATTGAAAATCGCGAATATCGGCTTCGTGACGCATTAAAAACTATCGACGGGAACTATGACTATATTTTGATAGATTGCCCGCCTGCCCTCGGGATTTTGACGGTAAATGCGTTAAACGCGTCGGATTATGTTATTATACCGCTGCAATGCGAATTTTTCGCACTGGAAGGCGTGCAACAACTATTATCATCTATTCGCGCGATTCAACAAAATTGGAATCCAAAGTTAGATATTTTGGGCATGGTTTTGACAATGTACGATAAAAAATTAGGCCTGACCCGTGCGGTCGAAGAAGATGTTCGCAACACATTCGGCGACAAAGTTTTCAAAACCGTTATCCCGCGCAACGTCCGAATTTCAGAGGCCCCCAGCCACGGCAAACCCGCCCTATTCTATGATTTCAAATCTACGGGCGCCCAGGCATATTTGCGCGTCGCAACCGAAGTCGTCAACGCATTAGAACAAAAGGACAATAAATGACATCTAAATTCTTAGGCAAAACATTATCGCAATTAAACGAAGAAATGGGTCAAATACCGGATATTTCTGTTTTGACCGGCGGCGAACGCGTCGTGGTAAAACCAATACCATTGATACAAATCAGCCCTAACCCAGATCAGCCCCGCAAAACGTTTAACGAAACTGAATTGCGCGATTTGGCCGAATCTATACGGGAAAAGGGCGTATTAGTTCCGATTATTTTGCGGTCTGTCCAAAACAAACCGTATCTTTACGAAATCGTCGCAGGCGAACGCCGCTATCGCGCCGCGAAACTGGCGGGATTAAGCGAAATTCCGGCATTGGTAAAAACATTAACCAATCAAAACGCGATGGAAATCGCATTGATTGAAAATGTCCAGCGCGAAAATTTGAACCCGATTGAAGAAGCCATGGGTTATGAAAACCTGATGAAAAAATGCGGATATTCTATGGCGGACGTATCGAAATTAATTGGAAAAAGTGAAAGTTACATTCGAAATTTGATGCGTATAAATTCATTGCCTGAATCGGTCAAAGATTTGGTCAAAAGCGGCGAATTGTCGGCGTCACATGCGCGCACTATCGCGGTTTCTGATAACCCCGAAGAATTAGCGCACGACATTATAAACAATAATTTATCGGTGGCAGACGCACAAAAATGCGTCCGTGGCGCAAATCGTTCAAAACGTTGCCGTTCGTTTAATAAAACAACAATGGATGTGAAAGACGTTGAAAAAATCGAATCAAAATTATCAAAATCGCTGAAAACACCGGTAAAATTGCATGAAAAGCGGGGCGGGGCAGGCGAAATCAGAATAACATTTGCCAATCGCGTTCAAATGGACGAATTGATAAAAAAATTGTCGGAATAACTCAGCAGAGCCGCGATAAAAAAAGATAAAATCACCGGCCTTTTCGTTGAAAAGGCCGGTATTTTTTGTTATTTTGCACGAACCTGCAATTTTACCGGCTTTTTCGTTAAAAAAGCCGGTAAATTATCCGTGTATTTGGGGCAGGGCAAATATTAATTTTGTGACGCAGTAATCAATGGCACTTCGGCCGTATCACTATCATCGTCCCATGTTGTGTATATTTCAACACGCTGACTTTTGATTCCACTCACTACACCAGCAGTGGATATTAAATGAGTTTCTAAGAATTGCCAATCTTGCGCCGTGATATTGTCATCATGGAGTACTTCTGACATTACCGAACGATCAAAAACATCACTTTGCACGTAGTCACCAGTTATTATATTGCTGAGTCGGTATTGCTTCTCTTCAAGCATAGTGTTCAACTTATTCATTCCGGCGATTGCGTCGTTATACGCCCCCTTAACATATGCGGTTGACGCAATATGTTCGGCATCGTCATTATCTATACCAATTGTTACATATGGCGGATCATTGTCTGCTACGGTTACCGTGGCATCATCTTCTGGGAAGGCCGGATTATCGACATAATTATATGTCCAATCTGCCATTGCGCTGAACGGTAATACGGCAATTATTGCCAAAGGTATTAAATATTTTTTATTCATCTCTTTTCCCCC
>CAMZDE010000004.1 GCA_947305255.1 uncultured Alphaproteobacteria bacterium | reverse complement strand
ATGTCGGGTTTCTGGTGCCAGGTACCCGACAGACCCCGCAATTGCTAAAACGAAATACACCGACAATCGCCAACGTATTTCAACGCCATATTTTTAGGCAGCCATTGCAATACGAACGTTATCGTTCGCAGCGATTCTATCGCCATTCAGTTTTTATTTAGTTTTTACGGAACCACCCGGATTCAATCGATTTGCCTTTATTTCGCCTGTCGAAACTATGTCAGCCCCGTGAAGATATTTGGTGGAGCTGTGGGGTACCGCCCCCCAGTCCAAAACGACTATTCCGCAACGAATTCAGAATCATCACCATTTGCATGGCAATGTATATTATAAATATTCGGACTGGAAATTGCAAGTTTTTAAGTTATAATAAAGGCAAAAGGATATAAAATGAAGTTTTTGGACAAAGCAAAGATTTATATCAAAGCGGGTGACGGTGGCAATGGCGCGGCATCTTTTCGGCGTGAAAAATATATCGAATTTGGCGGGCCAAATGGTGGCGACGGCGGCCGCGGCGGCGACGTAGTTTTTCGTGCTGTGCCAAATGTGAATACATTGATTGATTACCGTTTTAAAACGAAATTCGCAGCCCAGCGTGGTCAAAACGGTATGGGTAAAATGCGTACTGGCTATTCGGGCGAAACATTATATTTGCCAGTGCCAACCGGAACAGTCATTTTGTCTGAAAACGAAGAAATCGAATACGCGGATTTGAATCGCGACGGTATGGAATATCTGGCGGTTCGTGGTGGAAATGGCGGGTGGGGCAATTTGCATTTCAAAAGCCCGACTAACCGCGCCCCGCGTCAGGCGAACGATGGTCTGCCTGGGGAAGAAAGAACGGTTGTGTTGCGCCTTAAACTGATTGCAGATATTGGTTTGGTTGGTTTTCCAAATGCGGGAAAATCTACATTGTTGGCGGCGGTAACATCTGCACGTCCAAAGATTGCAAATTATGCGTTCACGACATTAAATCCGCAATTGGGCGTTATGTATGCGCACAATCGTGAATTTGTAATGGTCGATTTGCCTGGGTTAATAGAAGGTGCGCACACTGGTGTTGGTCTGGGCGATAGATTCTTGGGTCATGCAGAACGCACAAAACTAATTTTACATATAATTGATGGGACTGAATCCGATTGGGCGGCGCGGTATAGCGCAATTCGTCACGAAATGGATTCGTATGGGGGGGGATTACTAAGCAAGCCAGAGATCATAGTGATAAACAAAATCGATATGATTGATGACGAAACGTTAACCGAAAAATTGTCTGAATTCAAAAAATCATTCGGTCGGAAAAAGAAACCCCAGATTTTGATGATAAGTGCTGCCGGCCAAATCGGTATTGATGATTTGATTTCGACAATTGAAAAACAATTCACAGAGATCGAAAAAAATGTTGTTGATGGAAATAATAAAGCGAAAATTGCATGAACGCGATATGGCAATCCGGACGCCGGCCCCAGATGACAAGATTGTTAATCCTTTGGCTTGTGTTGACTGTTATAAAACCGTTGCTGAAAAACGTGCCAAATATAATTCTGCCGTTGATAACAAAGTATGCGCTGTTTCTGTTTCGGGTGAAAATATCCGTTTGGGAACCACGGGCGCAAAATTTAACGATGTTGAATTTATTGGTGGCCTTTGGCGGGTTCAGCAACCGTTTGATTCTGAAATAACCCACGTCCGCGATTGTGATTTTGTCTTAGGCGAAAAATTACCACACCAAGAACACACTAAATTTGATTTTTTTCGTGCATATCGGGTTGGTATAAATTGTTATGGCCGGTATGTTTCTGAAAACAGAAATGGTTATGATTATATTGTTGCCGAATATAAAACCAGTCGCGGTACATATCGGTCATATGGCAAAACAATCGCTGATGCACGTGCTTTCTTGGCAATCAGCATTTATGATGCCTACCAAGACGTAATTGATGCGGAAAATGTTCGGGCGAAATAAACATATTGCGTTTTTCGCACAATTTTGTTAGAATTTGTGTGCAATTAAATGCGACCAAAGGGGAACAAAATGAAAGAAATAGATTTCTAAAATTTATGTAGTCCTGAAAATTATATACGAATGAAAAAAGGAGAAAATATGGTATCGTTAAAAGGAACCCAAACCGAAAAAAATTTATTGATTGCTTTTGCCGGTGAATCTCAGGCACGTAACCGCTATACATTCTTTGCGTCACAGGCGAAAAAAGACGGATATGAAGCAATCGGAAAGATTTTTGAAGAAACTGCGGCCCAAGAAAAAGAACACGCCGAACGCCTGTTCAAATATCTCGAAGGGGGCAGCGTCGAAATAACTGCGAATTTTCCGGCCGGCAAAATCGGTGATACATTGGAAAATTTGAAAGCGGCGGCATACGGTGAACACGAAGAAAACACCGATATGTATCCTAAATTTGCGCAAATCGCGGCCCAAGAAGGTTTCACAGCAATCGCAGATGTGCTGAAAAACATTGGTTATGCCGAACGTTATCACGAATCACGTTTCCGTGCGCTGGCCGAAGCAATCGAAAACGGCACAATATTCAAATCTGATAAAATCGTAATGTGGCGTTGCACAAATTGCGGTAATTGGCATATTGGAACCGAAGCGCCAAAAGTATGTCCGGCGTGTCTGCACCCTCAGGGCTATTTCATCAGCGAAGGTGTCATTTCCCGTTGTGATACTAACGAAGGCTTTTGTGAATATGCACAAAAAGATTAAATAATAATTTAATCTGATATAAAAAAACACCGCGACCGCGGTGTTTTTTGATATGTGATTATAAAACTAGGGAACAAAATTCGAAAAAAAGGACTATGTCATTCCGAGAAGTGTTTTTTACAAAAGCGATAGCGTTGTGAAAAACACGACGTGGGAATCCAGTTAAATAAAAAGTCTGGTGCGGCAACTGCCACACCAGATTCCGATTCACTGGATTGCCACAGGGCTGCAACAACAAACGCCTGCGGCTTATCGTTGGTTGCAGCCCTTCGCAATGACATTGATGTGTTGACGCTATTGTGCGGTTGATAACTCTACCTGCATCGTCGCATTCGCACTATCGTCATCCCATGTTGTATAAATTGTGACACGTTGGTTGTCTATTTTAGTATCGACGGCATTAACCGCATTTTTCACCGCCATACCATTGACCAATTGAAACACGTTGTCAACATCGTTTAATGAACTTTGTACATCTTGAAGCATGTATCCAATAGTTTCTTCGTCTTCCGAGTCATATAAGCCAAGTTGTTCCTGTTTTTTTTGCACTTGGAAATCAACATAATTTATCGCGGCGATTGTATCATTATATGCACCTTTGACATATGCGGTGCTGGCGATATGTGATTCATCGGCTGCTGTTGGTTCTATTGTTGCATATGGTCCGCCAGAGGTAGTCATTATTGCAAGGCCGTTGTTGCCAACGTAAGCTGGTGTTTGTGAGCCAACATAATTGATTTCCGCCATTGTGGTAATTGGTAATGCCGCGATTACGGCGATTGATAATAAAGTTTTTGTTGCTTTCATCGTTCCTCTCCTTTATTTGTTTCAACAACAAAAACCACCCAAAAAAAGGTGGTTGGAGGTTAAGAACAATTTAAGTCGAAATTGTGTGCCTTATTCAATTTATTCGGCAACCCTCCAACCATAGGTTGGAGATTTTAACGTTATCACAAACGCGACTTAAAAGGGTTCTTACACCCCGTCGGAAAAACTCTTCCCGACCCAACCATTTTATCAAATTTTGAAATTGAATACAAATAAAAAATGTCCGATTAGACATTTTTATTTATCTTTTTTCATTTCTAATTCATCCAACACGGCGTTTAGTTTGCGCAATGAACTGTTCTGGCATCCGCGTCCGCGCCACGACATAATTTCTTTGCCGGTGGTTCGATCTGATATGGCAAACTCAAAATTCCACCACCAGAAACCATTGAACATGCACCAAATTGGTCGTAATTTTTCAGCGCGTTCCGAAATAATCACCGAATATCGAATGTTTTTTGATTTTGAATATATTTCGTGGTCGCTGGAATCGCCTTCGGTTACGGATGTTAATCTGCCGACGTGCGTTTTATACCCGCGTTCGTCCATAACCTGTTTAATCGAACGTTGCATAGAATAACCGCCGCGCGGCGTATAAATCATCGCGTTTGTGTCCAAAGTGTTGGGTTTTACATATATGCTATTGCAAGCTGCCAACACT
The DNA here is from genome assembly GCA_947305255.1 of uncultured Alphaproteobacteria bacterium. Taxonomy (GTDB): domain Bacteria; phylum Pseudomonadota; class Alphaproteobacteria; order Rs-D84; family Rs-D84; genus Enterousia. The sequence continues at coordinate 28,486 of CAMZDE010000004.1, read as the reverse complement.
AAACACGACAAAGCCAAAACAATTAAACGCATTTGTGAATTAATTCCTTTTGCTGTTTTGATTTTATACCAACCGATAAAAATAAATCAAGCACAAAAAACCGCCCAAACGGGCGGTTCAATCAGGGAGAAACGATTCCTTTACATATTTAGATGCTATCGGCATTCACCCATTTGCCGGATTTTAACAACCCTGGGGCCATGCCTTTGTCAGAACGCAACGCGTCAATTACGCGACGTGCGTTTTGTGCATCTAAATTGACAATGCGAACCTTGTACATGTCGCCTTCTTGGACAACCGTGGCATTTCCATATGGTGCCAATTCTTTGGCCAATGCGTTCGCGTTATCTTCGCTATATACCGCGGCAACCTGAACACTGTATTCGCCGGCAGTCGCAGCCACAGGTGCAACCTGAACCGGTGCAACCTCTACCTTTTGTTCGGCGACTGCTTCGGGTGCTTTTTCTGTGATGCCCAAAGTTGCGTTTTTCACAGCGGTTGATTGTGGTGCCAAAACTTGAACCTGAACCTTTGCGGTATTTGTTAAACCAATTTGTTGTGCCGCCGCAGTTGATAAATCCATAATACGGGTATTTACAAATGGACCACGATTGTTTACACGAACCACAACCGCATTACCGTTGTCCAGATTGGTCACCTTTACAATCGATGGCAAAGGTAATGTTTTACTGGTTGCGACCAATTGATTTGAATCAAATGTTTCGCCGTCACTGGTCTTTGAACCGTTTAATTCAACCGGAATAATGCCGGCGATACCGGTTTGATTATATGTCAAATCTTCCCCAGGGATATATTGCACATCTTCGATTTTATATGCAGAACCCACATAATATTTCGGCGCCGCCGCCATTAAGTATGCGTCGTTCAGTGTGCTTTCTGCCGGTGCCAATTGTTCTTCGCTGAATCCGTCATAGCCATAAGATGATGCGTCATTCATTGTTCCGTTTTCCAACATACAGCCAGAAACCAGAGCAGACACCACGGCCAAAGATATAAATTTTTTCATATTCTCACTCCTTTGTGCGGGTCACCCCGCGGTTACTCTTATGATTACATTTTATCATAAACAAAGCGCACTTGCAAATTTTATTTTATGATTTTTCTATCGACGATATACGCGGTTGGCAAATACAAAATTCCAAAACCACCAATCGCCAACCCCAACACCCAAATGTTTGAGATATTTAACGCCATTAATGCGCCACCCAACGCGCCGGAAATCAAGGCGAACGCCGCCATAGATATGAAAGTCTTTTTGTCTGTTTTAATCAGACCGCGTTTATTACATACGCGCCGCAACAGATAATTTTTGACGTATCCACTGATTACCACGCCGACAGGTATAGACAGATAGCCGATAAATGGGAACAAAGCCAGATAAATCACAGACGCAACGCCCAACGAAATAATACTGGTTTTCACAGGTGTTGTGACATCTTGGGACGCATAAAGTGTTTTGCTGTAAATCTGGCTGATTAACATTGCCGGCAATACTAAACATTGGATTTTTATCGCCATTGCTACGGCGTGTGTAGATTCAGGTGTCCATGCGCCATATTGAAATAAAAATCTGATTATTGGTTCGGCCAAAACAAATAATCCAACCACGCATGGAATAATCAGCATCATTGATCGCCGCATAGACGAATTTTGTTGAATATAAACACTGCGCATATTTTTATCGGCCAACGCGTTTGATATAGACGACATTAAAACAGTTCCCACCGCCAAACCAATCATCGCGAACGGCAATTGAACAATGCGGTCTGAATAATACAGCCACGAAACTGCGCCGCTTTCAAAACTGGCAACCAATGTTCCGACGATAATAGTGATTTGATAAAAACCGGAACCGACCAAACTGACACAAAATCTTTTGAACATGCTTTTGATTTGATTGTTCCAACGTGGCACGATTAACCGTAATCCAAAATGTTTGCTGCGGATTCGTCCCCATAGAACCAAAAACTGAATAACCCCAGACAACACGACTGTGCCGGCCATAACGTACAAAATAATCGAATTGCCATACCAAATTGACGCAACCAGAGCCATAATCAGCATGATATTCAACATAACCGGCATAAATGCCGCAAGTAAGAAACGCGAATGCGCATTTAATACTGCCGATAAAAACGCCGCGCCACATATAAAGATAACATAGAAAAACATTATGCGCGCGATTGTGACGGTCAACTGCATTTTTCCGGGGTCTTCGGAAAACCCAGGGGCCAACGCCCAAATAACAAGTGGCATAAATATTTCAAATATAATCGTAATTCCCAACAAGACGACCATTAACCACGAAAACACATTTTTGGCGAAACCTTCATCTTTCTTCATGTCGGTGTACATAGGAATGAATATAGCAGACAGCGCGCCTTCGCCCAATAAATCGCGGAATAAATTCGGTAATTTGAATGCGGCTAAGAAAATGTCAGATAGCCGTCCTGCACCCAAAAAACGCGCAATTAACATGTCGCGAACGAATCCGAATATGCGGCTGATTCCTGTCATAACGCCGACGCCGAAAATATGTCTTCCTAATTTCATGATTAACCCATTTTTTACTTTTATTTTTTTCAATGTTTCATTATACTGCGTTTGTCTAAGGAATTTCAAGTATGAAAAAAATCGTTTTATTATTATCGATCTGTGGATTATTGGCGGCATGTGGCGGCAACGAAATCACGCCTGAACGCCCGTTAGAAGATATTTATGCAGACGCATATCAGGCTTTTAACAAAAAAAATTATGAAGAGGCTGCCGATTTATTCCAAATGGCAGAAACGCAATATCCGTCTAACCCGTGGGCGGCAGATGCGCTGGTTATGATGGCGTATTCGCGGTATTTGGACAATGATTTTGCAGGTTCTATCTTGGTAATTGATCGTTATATGCGTTTTCACCCTGGGCATCGGGACGTTCCGTATATGATGTACCTGCGCGGTATGAATTATTATCATCAGGTCAGTGATGTTCGTCGTGACCCAGAAATGTCGGCGTATGCGCTGCAATCTTTCCAGCAATTGGCCGATCGTTTTCCAAATTCAGAATATGCCAAAAACGCGAAAAATAAAATCTTGATTTTGAAGAATTATGTCGCTGGCAAAGTAATGTACGCTGCGCGTAATGATATGCAAAACGAAAATTGGACGTCGGCGATTACGCGCCTGCAATCTGTTGTTTCTGGGGCCCAAGAAACTGTCATGACCCCCGAAGCGATGTTCCGTTTATCAGAATGCTATAAAGCAATCGGGTTGCCTGAACAATCGGCGGGCTTTGTGGAAATGTTGCGTAAAAATTTCCCAGACAGCGAATGGACGAAAAAGTTAAAATAATTCTATAAAATAGTTGACAATAAAATATTTTTGTGTAATATTTTTCCTCTGAAAAGAGGTTTTTATGTTTGAAAAATTAAAGCAAAAAAAGCAAGATTTTAAAAAAACTGCGAATATGGTTATTGATTGCCAGAACGGGGTTGTGTCCAGTATATTTCAACAATTGCCGTACGCTATGGTTTTCAAAACAACTAATTGGTGTTGGAATAATTGTGCGCACTGTTGTGAATCATCTGGTTCTTTGATGCCTAAAAAATTTATCCCTGAATCTGTTATAAACGGGTATGTTGATCAGGCTATAACAGATAAAAAATTCAGTCGTCAAATAGTATTCACAGGCGGTGAAATTACGGCGGCGTATAAATTTGCTGGTCGTGATTATTTATCAAACATAATAAATCATGCATTAAATGCAAATTGCGGCGTTGATATAAAAACAAATGCAGGTTGGGTAAATTCACCATTGGCAACGGTTGTTTATTCTGATTTAGAAGACGTTGTTCGTAAACAAAGTGACGAATCAAACGCCGACAGCATAAAAAACATCATAAAATTCCAAGTTTCTTTGTCTTTGGACAGATTCCACAAAGATGCCATGATGCGCGACTTCAAATTTATTGAACATTTTGCACACACAAATATTTCGGGTGCGACGTTTACAGTGAATGTCAGCTCTATTAAACAAGACCAAAATATGTTCGCCGAATTATTGAATAACTTGGTTGATTCTGGGATTCGTGTTGAACAATTGTTTATGATGGATAGTGACGGAAATTTTGTTAAAAACATGTATAGTTTGAACGGGAACATAGTGATTTCAAATTCAACTGGAACATTGTTTAATGGTGGGCGTGCAAAAGACATAGATTTTGCGTATAAAACACCATTTCCACAGTTCGCTTTTATGGCGCCTGACGGGGTATCATTGGTCGCATTTGATTCTTTGGGTAATGTGACGTTGGGTGAAAACAGTGGTCAAAAAATATCTGTGCCATGGAGTGACGGTAAAAACGGGGACACTTTGCCGCTGAAAACAATTCATGAAAACCTTCTTGGTGCTACTAAACAGGCTGAACAAGATTTCTTGAATCAGCATAAAAAAATGAACGCATACATTAATTGGTTGCGTCGTCACGTTGTTAAATAAAAAAAACGCCCAAACGGGCGTTTTTTAACGGTTTAATGCCGACAATTGCTTTTTTCGTATGCTGTCTAATTGTGTCTTTGTTAACAAATATTTTTGCGGGATTGCTTTGTATTTGACGCCGGCTTCATCAAACATATCAAAAGAAATAGCCAATTTGTCGCGCCAGCCTGGGACATCTTTTTTACTTTTGTCCAAATCTATGTAAAACACTTCGCGAATTCCTGCTTGAATTAACATTTTTGCACAATCGTGACACGGTGGTTGTGTCACAAATGCGATTCCATTATCGATTTTTGCGCCATTTCTGCCTGCATTAATAATAGCGTTTGCTTCAGCATGGACAACACGAGGATATTTTTGTTCGCGATGATTTAATCTTTCAGGTGTATCTGCAATGCCGCGTGGAAAACCGTTATAACCTTCGGATAAAACAAATCTATCGGGCGAAACAATTATACAGCCAACCTTGGTGCTGGGGTCTTTGGAGCGTGTTGACATCAGTTGTGCCTGTTGCATAAAAGCGACATTCCAATCATGATTAAAAGTGAAAGATTGTTCCATTTTTTATTGCCTTTTTGGTTGCTCTCTCACCCTGATACACGTATGTTATACGCAAAACGTTGTTTTTGCAATATTTTTGTTTATTTTTTCAAATCGTGTGCTATGGTTATTTGTATGAAGAAAACATATTCTGGATTTATAGCGATTATTGGCCCGACAAATGCCGGTAAATCAACTTTGTTGAACCAAATTATGGGGCGCAAAGTATCTATTGTTTCACATAAGGTTCAAACCACACGAACACGCCTGCGCGCCGTGAAAATGGTGGGGGATAAACAATTGATTTTTGTCGATACCCCCGGGGTTTTTAAGCCGACACGCCGGCTGGATAGGGCGATGGTGTCCGCGGCTATGTCTGCGATGGACGAAGCGGACGCCGTGTTGTTATTAATTGACGCGCAAAAGGGTATAACCCAAACAGTACGTGATTTGACTGAAAAAATCAAAAATCATCCGAATTTGTTTGTCGCATTGAACAAAGTTGATGCGATTGCAAAATCTGATTTATTGCCAATGGTCGCAGAAATTTCAAATATGGCAAATTTCAAAGAAATATTCATGATATCTGCATTGAAAAACGACGGTGTTAAACAAATGCTGGAATCTTTGGCGGATGTAATGCCACAATCACCATATTTGTTCGATGAACACGATGCGTCAGATGTACCCGATATGCTTTATCTGTCTGAATTAACACGTGAAAAAGTGTATAAATATATTCACCAAGAATTGCCGTATCACATCAACGTTGTTACGGAAAAGGTTGATACAGATGATGACGGTGTTTTGGACATATATCAAAAAATAGTCGTTCAAAACGATGCACACAAAAAAATAGTTATCGGTCGCGGTGGCGAACAATTGAAAAGAATCGGGACGGCGGCACGTCATGATATTCAAAACCAGTGGGGTGTCAACGCGCGTTTGCATTTGTTTGTTCGTGTTGAACCGAATTGGGAAGAAATGGCCGAAAATTACACTGACCAAGGGTTAGAATTCAAATAAAAAAAAGGGGGGGCACAAAATGAGACGTATAAATGCAAAATACAAATTATTAGCATTGGTTCCATTGGTGATGATTGGTGGTTGCAAAAAAATTGAACATGAACATAAAAACGTTATCACCGGCATAGGCTCTTATGATAGTAAAAAAATGATTATGCTGAACGACGTTGATACAGACCAAGAAAGAATCTTGTTCTTTAACCGTTTGGACGCTGATACATCGTTCTATAAATATTTTCGACTTGATGATACTATAAAAATTATCACAGGCGGTGTTTATTCTGGGGACGGTTATTACCAAGACAACACTATTTTATACCAAGATGCCATTGGATTACAATATAACATCGACACTATTTGTGCCAGACACGAACACGAAGAAAGCAATAAAACACAACAAATAAACACCTTTTACCAGCGCACCAGATAACATGTCAGAACAAACATATCATACTTCGGATTTTGATTTTGAATTGCCGAACGAATTAATCGCGTCGCATCCGTTGGAAAAACGTGATGCATCGCGTATGCTGGTGGTCGATGATGGCAAAATCGCTGATAAACATATTCGCGATTTTATATCTTTTTTGCGTCCTGGGGATGTCGTAGTATTTAATAATTCGCGGGTGATACCGGCGCGCTTTGATGCCGACGGATACGAAATCACATTACACACGGCTGTGACGGATAAAAATTGGTGGGGGCTGTGCAAGAAATTTAATAAAATAAATGTCGGCGATACATTGACTATGACCGACGGTACAAAAATAACAGTCGTGGACAAAGATGACGAAAGTGGCCTTTTGTTACATTTTGAATGCGATAATGTTTTTGAAGTCTTGAACGCGATTGGTAAAATGCCGTTGCCGCCGTATATGAAACGTGACGAAGAAATCGCAGATAGGGAACGTTATCAAACTGTTTATGCAGATCCATTGGGATCAATGGCGGCACCAACTGCCGGTTTGCATTTCACCGATGATTTGATGCGCGAAATCGAAGCGGCAGGTGCAAAAATAGTCAAAGTGACCTTGCACGTTGGTGCAGGAACATGGATGCCAGTAAAAACCGAAAATTTGAACGAACATAAAATGCATTCTGAATGGTGCTGTATCACCCAAGAACAGGCAGATATAATCAATAATGCAACACGTGTGATTGCCGTCGGCACAACATCTATGCGCACCCTTGAAAGCGCACATCGATTGGTAACAGGCACACAACGTGTTGCGCCAATTTGTCAATCAACCAATATTTTCATTACCCCTGGTTATAAATTCGGGGCGGTTGATGTATTGCTAACTAATTTTCATCTGCCAAAATCGACGTTATTTATGCTGGTGTCTGCCTTTGCGGGACTGGACGAAATGAAAGCGGCATATAAACACGCAGTTGCCGAAAAGTATAGATTTTTTAGTTATGGCGATTGTTGTCTGTTGTTCAGAAAAGGGGAATGATAAAATGGATTTTAAACCAACCTTGCATAAATTATCAAACGGTGTCACGGTGATTCTGGATCCTATGGACATAGAATCTGTGAATGTTCGTGTCTATTTCGAAACGGGTTCTCGTGATGAACAGCCGTCTGAATATGGATTAACACATTTTTGTGAACATATGTTATGCAGAGGAACCCATCGTTTTCCTGATTCTCAATACCGCAAAGATTTTCTGGAAAACAACGGTGGTTATTCGGGCGCAGGAACCAACCTGATGTATATCCAATTTCATGGTCGCATAATTGCTGAAAATTTAGATGTTTTGATTGACGTGATTGCCGATGAAATCAATGATTCTTTGTTTGATGAAAAAAAGATAGAAATCGAACGCAATGTCGTTTTGGACGAATTACATCGTAACATGGATAACAAAGGACGCATTATGTCCGGATTTGTTGATAAATCTTTGTTCGGTTTATATGTTCCAAATGGGCTTTTGGTTTTGGGTAATCCTGAAAACATAAAATCGTTCACGCGCGACCAAATGTTAGATTTTGTTCAACGTCGTTTGACCGCGAATAATTGTGAAATAATTATTTCTGGGAAAATAAAAGATTTGGATGCGACGCTCGCGCAACTGGAAAAAGTTTTTGCTGGGTTGCCAAAACACGATGTTTCGAAAAATACAGATATAACATACACGCCAACCGTTGCGCACGATTTTATTCAGCAACAAAATACTATTTATTTGGATGTAATGTTCCCCGAAATTTGGCCTGATTTATACGAAAATAGATTCAAAAATAAATGTGTCAGAAAATTTGAGACTTTTGCGCGTCAAGAATTGATGAAAAAACTGCGTCACGAAATGGGATTAGTATATGGCGTATATAAACTGGCAAATGGTAATGAACAGTTCTGTGTAAATGGATTTGGAACACAATCGTCGCCAGAAAATATTCAACAAATTATGGCAATTATGTCAAAAACATTGTATGATATTTACACAAATGTCCCAATCACAACCGAAGATTTAATTCGTTTCAGAAATGCAGCGAAACTGGGTGATGCAGATTTCTTAGAAAGTGCCAGCGAACGTGCAGGAATGTTGTGGGATTTTTATCATCGGTTTGGCAAAGTTTATGATTTGGACCAGAGTATTCGTATGTCTGAATCTATAACTGTTGATGATATCAGAGAAAATACGCGTGGATATTTTGATGGACAAATGTCCATAATAACACATGGTGCAAAACAATGCGATGCGGATTTAAAACAAATCTGGGTTGATAATTTTAAGTAAGAATAAACAGGGTATAAAATGTCGTTAAAATTTAATTTGATTAAAACGGATGGAAATGCGCGGCGCGGTTATGTTCATACTGCGCATGGGGATTTTCAAACGCCTGCATTTATGGCGGTTGGAACTGCGGCGACGGTAAAGGCGTTGACTATGGATATGGTTGCCGCAACTGGAACCCAAGTGATTTTGGGAAATACATATCATTTAATGATGCGCCCTGGGGGTGATTTAGTTGAAAAAATGGGCGGACTGCACAAATTCAGTGGTTGGCATGGCCCGATTTTGACGGATTCTGGCGGATTTCAGGTTATGTCGTTGTCTAATCTGGTTAAAATGAAAGAAGAAGGCGTTGAATTCACATCGCACATTGACGGCGGAATCAAACATTTCTTGCGTCCCGAAGATTCTGTGCATATTCAACATCAATTGGATTCAAATATTACTATGGTGTTGGACGAATGTTTGCATTTGCCGACAACCAGAGAACGCGCTGAAAAAAACGTTGATATGGTGACACGTTGGGCAAAACGCAGCAAAGAAGCCTTTGTCGACCGTGATGGATACGGTATTTTCGGTATTGTCCAAGGGGCGGATTTTCCAGACTTGCGCGAAAAATCAGCACATGAATTAACGGCAATAGGTTTTGACGGATACGCAATTGGCGGTTTGGCGGTGGGCGAACCACAATCGGTTATGTTTGATATGATTGCAACAGTGACACCGCATTTGCCGGCTGATAAACCGCGCTATTTAATGGGCGTGGGAACACCGCTTGATATATTGGGGGCGGTTGAACGTGGTGTTGATATGTTTGATTGTGTTATGCCAACGCGCGCAGGTCGCACAGCTCAGGCTTTTACGCGTCATGGTACAATGAATATGCGTAATGCGCGCTTTACAGAAGATGAACGTCCAATTGACGATAAATGCGGATGTCCGGCCTGTAAATTGTCGCGCGCATATATACATCACCTGATAAAGTGTAACGAAATATTGGGGGCCAGCCTTTTGACACAACACAATTTGTGGTTCTATCAAGATTTAATGCGTGATATTCGCGAATCCATAGAGCAGGGACGTTTCCAAGAATTCAAAAACGAATTTATCAAAAACTATACAGATAAAAACGACTAATAAAAATCAAAGGAGGAAAAAACAATGGCAAAAAAACAAATCGAAGTAATCGATATGCACGGCGCAAAAAGCGTCGCGAAAAAAACATCGTTTGTCACGTTGACTAAGCGTATATTTTGGATTTCGTCCATATTGTGGATTGTGTTTATCGCATGGTTCCCACTATATGTGAAAAACACTTATGCGCAACCGATAAAAAAATCTATGGTTGTGTCAATGTTCTTTGATTTGCAGCGTAATATCGCTGAACAATACGAAAGAATGTTAAAAGGTATCAAAGACGCAATCAACCTTGAAAAACCTATTGGTATCGCGATTGAGAAAGTAAAAATTGCGGAAAACGCTGTCGGCAAAGTCACAGATACAACAGCGGCGGCAAAAAAACAAACCGCGAAAGTAAAACAAGAAACTGGCAAAGTTTCGGCCTTGACTGGTTTGGCAAATAAATTTGGTGTGAATACATCAGGCGTGGACAAAGCAGTCGCAAACGCAAATCAGGCTGTGGCCAATGCCGACAAAAATATAGCAAAGGTTGATGCGACTGCGGAAATGGTTAACAAAAAACTTGATTCAGTAAAATCAGAATTGGTGCACGTTTCGCAAACTGAATTCGATAAGATGATAGACGCGGCAATCAAAAACCAATTGGATAAAACGTCCGGCGGTCTGGGAACAACTTTGTTGACTAATTACGGTGTAAAACATGTTTATCCATGGCGTCCATCTTCTTGGGGTGTCGCGACAAAAATCTATAATGATTTGGAAAAATCAGACATCAATGTAATCAAAGCGTTAACCAACACAGTCAATCAAAACTTTGATTTTGTTGCATGGGCATTGGTTATCGTGGTCTGGATATTGGGCGCATTAGTATGGTTTATCGCGTTCAAGCGTGTGAAATTGATATTATCGCCGTTTATTGTTTGTCCACGTTGTGGCCACACGTTTTCTGATAAACGCACAGCGATGGGCCTGTTGCGTGCATTTCAACCATGGAAATGGTTCTAAACAAAAATAAAAACCGCCAATTCGGCGGTTTTTTTATTTTTTACTTGCAAAAAGTTTTTTGATATGTCAGAATAGGCGGGCAATGCGAGCGTAGCTCAGTTGGCTAGAGCGCAACCTTGCCAAGGTTGAGGTCGTGGGTTCGAGCCCCATTGCTCGCACCAAAATTTTAAAAACACCCATTCGGGTGTTTTTTTTATTTGTCCTGTCCCAATGGGTCAGGTAAATATAATAATAGTCGTCCGGCTTATTGCCGGCCGACCCGAAAACGCCCCCGCGGAAATTCGAGTAGTCCCGAACGCGGGAACCGCAGTTGCCCGCACAGAACGAAGCACAATCGGACGCTGAACTGAACTCCTGGGCGTACACCCAGGCGGACCGAACAGGGGATTGTGACAATATGTTCAAAAACGATTTAGTCCTTTACTTTTCAATTGTTTTTGGTAATAATCAATTTCAGAAAACAAAGTGCGTCAGGTAATTATGAAATTGTATATAAAAAAATCTTTATAATACATGGTGCGACCAATATCAAAACGGACGCACCAATTTGTGTGTCCGTTTTTTTATAAACAGTAAAATATAAGGGAAAAACAAATGGCAGAAAACACGACTATATCGACAAATGAATTAGAGGCACGTCTGCAAAAGGCAGAAAATATCCGCGTTCGTGATGGTGTGGTATGGAAAGATAAATTTGACCGCAGCCATAAAATTGCCGAAGCACGCGAATTGCCAGATGGGTCGGCGGTGAAACTTTGTGGTCGTGTTACGGCATTGCGTTGGCTGGGTAAATTGATGTTCGGTCGTATTTATGATATTGAGGGCGAAATTCAATTTTCTATGTCGCGTGAGGAAATTGGCGAAGAAGACTATAAATTTATGAAAGCCAATGTCGATATGGGCGACTTTATCGGCATTACTGGGGAATTGTATCATACAACGGCGGGCGAATTAACCGTCAAAGTGTCGCACTATGACATTTTGGCCAAGGCATTACGTCCATTGCCGGAAAAGTTTCATGGTTTGACCGATACCGAGGCTCGCTATCGTCAACGTTATTTGGATGTTATTTCAAACCCAGAATCACGCAGTGTTTTGTTGGGGCGTTTCAAAATGACCCAGGAATGGCGGAAATTTATGGTTGATAATGGATTTTTAGAAATTGAAACACCGGTATTACAAAATGTTGCATCGGGTGCGGCGGCAAAACCGTTTACAACACACCACAATGCGTTGGATACAGATTTCCAGTTGCGTATTTCGCCCGAATTATTCTTGAAGATGGCAATTGGGGCGGGGTTTGACCGCGTGTTTGAAGTGGCCAAAGACTTTCGTAACGAAGGTATGGACGCGATGCATTTGCAAGAATTTACAATGGTTGAATGGTATGCGGCATATTGGGATTATAAACGCAATATAGAATTTACATGGAAATTGATTCAGCATTTAATTCAATCGATGCGTGGCACGTTACAGATTTCGTACCAGGGAACAGAACTGGATTTTTCAAAATACGAAATGATGGACTATACCGCGAAAATGAACGAATTGTTTGGGTGCAACATTTTGGACTTTGATGATGTTGATGCATTAAAGAAAAAATTGGTTGATATGAAAATGTTCGATTATGAAGACTTGCAAGAACTGAAATCAATTCCAACATTGGTTGATTGGGTATATAAACGTAAGATTCGCGACAGTATTGTAAAGCCGACATTCCTATACAACTATCCAACATATATGGTACCATTGGCACGTCACAGTGATGCCGATGACAGATGTTTGGATATGTTCCAATTATTGGTATGCGGTGCAGAATTATGCAAGGGGTATTCAGAATTGGTAAATCCAATTCAGCAGCTGGCAGCATTTGAAGCCCAGGCGAAAAATATCGCCAATGGGGACGAAGAAGCATTTAACCCCGACAATGATTTTGTGCGTGCAATGGAACATGGCTTTCCACCGATTTCGGGCGTTGGGTTGGGCGTTGACCGCTTGGCAAACATCATATTTGATCAACCGACATTGCGTGACGTTATTTTGTTTCCAATGATGAAATAGGGCGATAATAATGAAGGAAAACGTTCCCGACACTTTGGCGGCAGATATGACCGCAGACCATGACCGGAAAAACCTGGCCGACATTGACCGGGCGGTGGCTGAACGTCGTATTAATGAAGAAGCCGCCGATTACCTGCGGACAATGTATGCCGATGGTATGGACTGGTTCCGCGAAGTGTTTCATGTTTTGGGAAAATGTCTTGGTGCACCAAAGGCACCGGTCGTAAAATACGACTATGAAAACGATTGCGGCATTGATGAAAAAATAAAAATATCTGACATTAACCCACTGTCGCCATATTTGGTTCAGCATCGTTTGGATATGGATCCAATGCGTAATCAATTTTTTTCTGTGCGTGACGGACACAAGGTTGATTTGTCTGTATCGTCCATCGTTACGGTTATTGTCGCAGCACAAAAACGTTTGTCGCGTGCCTTAGAAAAAATTACGGGCAAGTATTACAATGATTATGTTAACGATGTTGCAACAACGGCAGAACGTGTTATTTCATCGCATGAACGTGCGGCATCGGGTCGTGCGATTGCCGATAAAATTCGCAGTGAATTTTCTAATAAATTTATAACTGCGGCATCGGAAACAGTGTTGCGTATTATTGGGCGTGGACACGAAGAAATTGCGGTTGATTTAGTTCGTGAATTAGACAAAATAGAAAAACCACATCTGCGTCTGCAAGACGTGTGGCGTGTGAAATGTTTGTTTGATTTGGTACCCTTTGCTCGCACCACAAGTTTTGGTTAGTAAAAACAGCGATAAATCGCTGTTTTTGTTTAGAAAAACTTAGTGTCGCGCCGTAGCTCTACAAATTCTAAAAATAGAATTTCTAATTAAAAAACAGCGAAGGCGGACAATATCATTACAAAAAACACCCATATGGAATTTTTCCAAAATGGACGACAATTTAGCCCAGGCGCAAACTTTCGGCAACCGCGAATTTATCAAAGACGTTGTCCCAGAATATATTTGGAATGACGTTTATGCTGATGAAACAGTGTTTGCAGAATCGGCTAAGACGATTACTTTTGGTCGTGCTACAAAGTTATTAAAGCAAATACTTGCTAAAAACACAAAAACACCGGTTCCGACCGATGTATTTGCAAAAGATAACCGGTCACGTAGATAGTTAAATATCTAATTGTGTGTTTTGTCTGATATTGTTATCATTCTGATATGATTAAGAATATCATCTGTTGTGAACGGTCGCTCTTTTTGAATATTCAATACTCTGATTTACTGTATCACAAAAATTTTTGTACAAATCGTCGATTTCTTTTCTAAACGCGATCCATTCTGCGTTAGGGATTAATGCGTCTTGATTGGCCCGTAATGTTAATAAAGATGTTTTTGCAAAAATATCGTCACGTTGTTTTTCTATACTTTGTTTTTGAGTGTTTATAATAAAAACCGATTTAAGTTTTGCGTAAATATCGGTCACCTTGGTTTCAATATCTTTCACATAATTCAGGTATATTGATTTATTTTTTGTTCTCATTATTCATCCTTTTTACTTTCAATAATAGCGTATGTAGTTTCACCAATAACAGTTGCGCCAGTAGCACCAATAGCACCAATAGCGATATCTTCTGGACTTATCACGGGGGCTCCTTCAATAGCGAAAGAACTCTGTTCCGTTAATGCTATTCTATAACCATTTTTAAAGTTACTAGAATATATTTTATCCCCGTAAAAAGCATATTGTTCCCCCAATGCACCAAGATTCGGATCAAATTCATCAACCACATGGCCATACTCATGAATAAGGGTTTCTTTTATAGTTTTTTCATTGGTCAAATATCTCGAATTAAGGGTTATTTTTCCATTGCCCGCTTCCCCATATAAACCCTTTTCCATTTCTTTAATTTCAATCGTTGGTCTTTTTGAACCTAATCGTCTTGCGTATTCGTCCATGATTTCTTGTATAACTTCGGTTTTTTGCTGTTCGGTTAATTTGCGCCAATTGCTTGATTGCATCTTTGATTTAAATACCGGATTGCTAGCTATTACATCATCAAAAACAGCTTGTCTTTCCGCTACGACCTTTTCAATATTTTTCAGTTGAAAATCTTTACCTATCTCCCACTGGGTTGGTGCAAACTTTTGTGCTTCCTTATATTTTACTCGGTATTCTTCTACAAATTTTTTGTATTCATCAGATTCTTTGAATTCGCCGGTTCCGCCATTTTCTATGAATTTTTTCTTTCTTTTACTCCATTCAGAATTCCACCAATCGCTTAATTCTTTTTCTTTAATTTTAAGTTCTCTGAACTTCTTAGTCATTTCAGGGTCATATGTTGAGTATGCCGCACCTTTGCCAAGGTCATCCCAATTCTTAACCATTTGTTTCATTTCGTCTAAATTGCCGTTTGTCATCGCTTTAAATTCATCAAAAGTCTGATTGTTTGGTGCATATTGATCCCATAGTTTATACCACTCTTTGCCGACATCGTCTAATTTATCATAATCAACCGCATTTGCCGCCGCTGTTTTTCTAGCGTTCTTTAATATTTGTCTGTTTTTAACAAAATATGGTGCATGTTCAGAAACATTGCTCGTTTGTGGTTGTGCTTTGGTTCTTGTTCCAGAAGCCGTTTTTGCCCCCGCTTCTCCACTACGACTCGCGGCACCACCAGTTTCAGTACCAGCTTTCGCGCCCGTGCTTGCGCCACGTGCGGCATCATCGGCAGAATTGGCTGCTTTCCCTGCGGTGCGCCCTGTGGTTTTGGATGTAGAAGAACCCGAACTTAACTTTCGCATCGCCGCATTATAATCATCCGCATTATTGAATATAGCAATAACATCCTCGCCGTCTTCTTTGATAACCGCAACATTGTCAACGCCTAATTCTTTGAAGTTGTCAACCAATGGCTGTAACGAACCAGCACGCTTAGTCTTTGGTACATATTTGTAATAATCGACACCTAATGCGTTTGTCGCCTTTGATGATTCTGTAAGTGCGTCCCCAGTAAGCCCTGTTTCTATCTTCAATTTTTGTATATCTGACAAAGAAGAAGTTGTTACTTTGCCGGATTTCAGTGTGGCGTTTAAATCTTTTGTGAAATTAGAGCCGACGACTTCATTGATTGCACGAGAACTGCGTTCGGATGGGCCATATAAATATTCTGCAAAATCTTCCCAACCTTCCTTGCTACGCACGGAAATGTCACTACCTTTATATGCGCTTCCGCCAATTGCAACCTTTTCTGCATAACTAGCGTCCATAACATGCCCATATTCGTGTGTCATCAACGACATTGCATCATCTAATTCGTCCCCATAACCCATTTTAACAGGTGAATTATTAATTATGTATATAGTATGCGAACCATCGGCGTGATGCAAGGTAGCCCCTGGTGATAACTTATCTAACTTAGCGTCTCTTCCTACTTCGGTCCATGAATCAATGTATTTTATTTTTACATTTGTAGCAAAATTTTTATCGCCGGCCGCAAACGACGTTTCAAGTTCTTTGAAAACCTTGTCCATAAATGCTTCTTTTTCCGCTTTAGATAATTTGCTGAAATTTTGTGCCTGGCGCGACAGTTTTGAATCAGAAGCGATAATATATATCAACTTTTCCTTGTAGTGTGTGGCATTTGTAATAAGTTTATCAGTGCTAAGATCATTTGATAAAATGTGGCGTAATTCTTTTGTTGCCTGTTCGGTTGATTTTCCGGCCTTTTCTAATCTGGATATTTCTGCTGCTTTGGTCACTGCTTTTTCGTTTAATGGAACATAGCTACCTGATATAGATAATAAATCTTGGTTTTTAGCCAAATCATCCACCGTTGAACCAAACGGTAGAGTAACTTCGCCAGCATCAACCTTTAATTTTGCAATAGATTTTCTTTGTGAACTACTAAGTTTTGACCATAACTCTGTCTGTTCTGCCGGCGACAGATTTTTCGATTCACGAATGATAGTTTCTGAATCTTGTTGTGCAATCTGGGATACTGTCATTTTGGTGTTTTTTCCAGCGCTACGTCCTGCGGCGCGCCCTGTGGTTTCGGTTCCGGCCTTTGCACCAGTGCCTGTGCCACGTCCCGCCGCACCACCGATATCGTTTGCTGCGTTTTCAGTTTTATTGAAGTCTTCAATAACACGTCTTTCAGCGTTTGTCAGACCGCCGTTAGTCATACGCTGAGCATCCAATTCTTTTGCAATATCTTTTGCTTTCGCTTGCAGTTCTGAATCAGATAAGTTTGGATAATGCTTTCTTAATCTTGCTAATTCATCAGAATTCAAAGTGCCGTTACGCATCCGTCCTGGGTTTGCCAGCGACATATCGTCAATAGCAGCTTCGGTCAAAGGTGCATCTTTCGCAGATGTTCCTGTCTTTGCGCCGCGCACCGCATCATCGGCAGAATTGGCTGCTTTCCCTGCGGCGCGCCCTGTGGTTTCGGTTCCGGCCTTTGCACCAGTGCCTGTGCTACGTCCCGCCGCACCACTGGTACGCGTTGCGCTGCCTGTGCCGCGTCCAGCGCCGGTGTTTCCGGCTGCACCTTTTCCGGTGCGTGCTGCATCGTCGGTGGCACCGGTTGTTCTGGCACCCTGACCGGATGTCCTGCCTGTGGTCTTGGCCGCATCGTCAGCAGAATTGGCGGCTTTGCCAGCGCCTTGGGCGCTACGCGCGGCCGCTTCTGCTGCACCAACAGAATTATCAAATTGTTCCATCATCTGGCTTAATTCGCGCAGTTCCGCTTCGTTCAGTTTATCTAATTTTTGAATTCTCTGTGATATATCGGTTGCCAATTTATCCAATTCAGGTTGGTTGAATTGTGCAACTTTGTCTGGATGATATTTCTTTAATAATGTGTTTTTCGCAGATTTCAAATCCCCAGCGTTTTTATATGCTTGAATATCTGGGTGCAATGCACCTGTCCCTGTTTTACCAGACGCGGCCCCCGCAGCACCACTGGCCCCGCGTGCGGCATCATCTGCAGCACCGGCACCACGTGTACCACCACCCGCACCACGTGCAGCATCATCGGCAGCGCCGGCACCACGTGCACCGCCGCCTGCGCCACCAACGCCGCCTTTCGGGCCGCCATGTACACCGGCACGACCCGCATCTCCCGCAGCATCACCCATTTTTACAATTGTTTTTTCCGCAGATTTAATTAACGCCTTGCGTGCGCGCCCAATAAGTCGCCATCCAACACGCCCCAGCGAATACACCAAAGACGCAAACTGTGCAACCTGAGCCCACGCATTAACCATCTGTTCCCATTCGCAATTTCCGCCCAGTTTGTGCCAGAAATTACAGTTCGGTTTGTCTGCGGTTAATTCGATAATAGCGGTCGCGATTTTGTTCCCTGGCGGTAACAAATCAATCAATCGTGCCAATTCGCTGTCGATAGTTATCGATTGTGTTTCTGTCAAATTTGCTTCCAAATTCAATATGCGTAACACTTTTTCGGAATCTAATAACTTTTCCGCACATTCTGCGTCTTTGCAGAATTGTGTTTCAGCCAAGAACAAATCAGCCTGAGTCCGCATACGGTTTGATGTGTATGCTTCGGTAACCAGACCTGTAAATTCTATTGCGGTCGCAACCACAACAGGAGTTGTGGCACCTTCGCTGAATATAGTCAAAACGGTTGCACCAACCAATACAGCCGCATTTCCAGCGATTTCCCAGCGTGTATCGTTCTTTTCAACGCGCGTTGATTTAGTCAACACACAGACCCCCGGTTCAGGTGTCGTAGACCATTCTGCACCGCACGACGGACAATTTACACCGCTTTCTTCGAGTTGATGTTTTATATATCTATTTAATCCACCAATTGAACCGTCTTCATTTCCGATACACTGTTCTTTTGTTAATCCCCAACATTTGCGGCCGTCGTATTTTCCTTTGCTGCCAAGTATGCAGGTTAATCCTTCCTGAGCCGCCTTTGCCTTGCGCCGTGTCACGCTGCCCAGTTGTTGGAATACAAAATCAATATCGTGACCATTTGCTTGGCATGTTAAAACAGGCTTCCCGTTCATAACAAAGGCTTTGGTTGGGAAACATTCAAATTTTACCAGTGCATCTCTATGGCCTGCGCGCACCATTTCTTCGGATACGATAGAACGCATTTGATTGAATAACCATTCGTCCATATTTGTAGAAATATTTGCGAACATATAATTATCTAGATCATAGAAAGTGCGTAATTTGCTTTCGTCCATTGTATCACTGGAAAGCATTCCATTGTTGTTATTGCTTAATCCGCCCGACGTATCCAATACACAACCCAATCCTGCAACTATGCTAGCCCGATAGCCTAATTTTTGAACGAAAGCGTCAATGTTTTTACATTTTGGATCGTCTTTGCCTTTGTGTTGATAATTACAATATGGTTTATACATATCACGGGCAACCGATGATTGACCATATTTAACACCATATACGCTGCATGTCGCATTCATAAACGTTGCCGGCGCAGTTGAATTAGCTACTGCACCAACATCGGCATTTGTTGGATCCCTTGATGTTTTGGTACCCCAAAGTCCCCCAGAGAATTTAAACGTGTATCGTGTCAAATCATCGGTTGTATTACATTTCAGATAATAACCGTCTGTACGTTTACCAGTAATATTTGTATATGTATTTATATCGCGGTCTTCGGAACATACGAAACTGGCGCTGCCGGTTTTTTGTTTGAATAATTCTTTGGCCAACAAAGATTGCGTTTTGTAATCTGGAATTGCGCCAAAACTTTCGAAATAATCCGAACACACTTTGGTGATAGTTTTATTACCTTCTTTGACAGTGACGGCTTTGTTAACTTCAACATTTTTCTCGGTACAGACATTAGTATATGTTAACGCTTCATACCGTTTGTTAATTCTTTCTTCGGCGGCCAGATAATCATCAGATGACGCATTACATATCCATTCATAGGTCAAGAAATCATTGTCTTCGAATGTCTTTTTGCTGGTGTTTAAATCTGTGCGTGTACAGTTATGGCTTTTTGCATGTGAATTACATTGATTATTGAAATATTCAGATATGTCTGCGTTTTTTATGCCGCCTTTGCTTTTATAGTTTGCCTTAACAAACGTATATTCGAATGTGTATGGTTTGCAGTTTCCGTTTGCGTCAGCGTATTCAGAACCCTCGGCCCCAGCGCCGCCCCCAGAAGAATCAGCCTGTTTTTCGCAGCGGCCATTTACGGGTACATATGGCAAGAAACAGCCATCGGCAACGCACGTACACGTCCCATTTGCGCGCTTTTTTACGGTTCCACTGGATATAATCGACGAAGTGCAACTATCGCCAGCCTTGTGCGCATCGGTAATGCTTTTGAGTGCGTTGCCGTTTTTCGGACATTGATCTGGGTCTGGTTCGTGTTTTTCTTCAACCACAACAACATCATTGACAGGTTCATCCTGTGTTTCGTCTTCATCTTTTGGCTGTTCTATAATATCTTTTGTTTCTTCTATGACCGGTTCTGGGGCGCAAACACCATTAATAATTTTGGGTTTTTCAGGTGGACATTCACATCCGCCGGTTGCGCTATCAAAAATACCACCCTTGGCATCACAGTCTGTACATTGCTGTAACAAAGTTTTGTATTGTGCAATATCAGGGAACGTGACATCTGGCACTGTGTCAGTTTCGTTTTCGATAGGCGACAATTTTGAAATCATATCGATATAATCGGACAACAATGATTGGCAATCCAACGACGCCGTGCCAATAGTTGCAATAAAATCTTGGTGTTCGCGCAATTTGCGATTATATTCGTCGACCGCCGCTGCATTCTTAGCAATCACAGTTTCTAATTTTTCTTCGATTTTCTTTTGTTCTGCAACCGCAGTAGCAACCTTAGAATCATATTCAGAATTGATTTTATCGCTTTGTTCTGTTGGTGCATCTTTGTTGATAATGGCGTTACCAATAATTCCGCCCAATACACCCAACCCCGCAGCGGTTGCACCATATTTAACCCGATTTTCAGACGTGCTGGCATCTTCATCAATTTTAGTCTGGTCTTCTTCGCTGTTTAACATCGAAGCGCGATAAAGCGATGCATACGAACCGCCGGTTATGCCGATGTTTTCGTCGTCGTATAGTCCCAAATCTGCTTTGTCCAGAATTGTTTCGCTTTCGATTCCTGGGACCATACCCAACGATTCTTTGCGTTCTTTCAAACTTTGTGCCAACGACATATATTCGGCCTTTAACGCGGTCATAGTTTCACCATCACCCGCCGGCAATTCAATCGATTCTAATCCTGCCTTAACCGATTTACCGTCGCCATATGAACAACGCATTGTCGCAATATATGCGTCCATATCCGAATCGGCGTTTGAATCGGCGGTTTGTTCTGCTAAGCCTTGGGCTAACTCCATAGCACCGATACCTGTTGCCGCAGATGTCAACGACGTTAACGTTCGGTTTTCCAAACTTTGCTCTTTGTCATGCATCGCAGTCGCGTTTTCGGTCAACGCATCCACGCGTTCGCGTTCAATACCATCAATTTCTTCTTGGGTGCTTTGATATTGCTGATAAAGGGCGGCAATTTCGGGGTTTGTTTGGTCGGTAATTTCAAAAGATGACAAATCAACCGCAAAAACTGCGGACGCCACACACAACAGTATGGCCATAAACGCTGAAATCAGAGCAAGCCCAGATTTCCGCGCATAATACGACCTTTTGTTTGCCATATCTTTCCCTTCGATTTGGATGGTAGCAAAATTTCAGACAAAGCGTCAAGAGGTCTTTTGGATAAAACAAAAACGTTTTTGATATGCGATAAAAAATCCTAGTGTAAATATTTGCGAAAATAAAATTTTATTGTAATATACATATGAAGCAAAGGGATTTTAATGACAAATTTATCGTCAAAATCAGACGTATTATTGGCAACACAATTAAACGAAGACAAATCTTTGGATGTAATTCGTCGCGCATATGAATCTGGGGAAATTGATGACGCAACGCGCGAATATTTGATTACGTTGTATTCTGATTCAATGTCTTTGTTCCGCGAAGTTTTTTTATCAATCGGAAAATGTTTTGGTGCGCCAAAGGCTCCTGTGCGCGCATATGATTTAACAACAGATTCAATTATAAATAAACCAATAACTATTTCAGAGATAAATCCGTTGTCTCCATATTTGGTGAACCATCGTTTGGATATGGATCCGATGCGTAATCAATTTTTTATGACGAAAAACGGACATAATATCGATTTGGCGGTTTCTTCAATAGTATCTGTTATTGTCGGCGCTCAAAAAGATGTAAAACGTGCGATTGATAAAATCATAAATAAATATTATCCAAAATATATCGACGAAGTTGTCGAAACAATATACGATATTATAGCAAAGAACAGCGGTGAATCATCGGCGCGCGCGATTTCTAATAAAATCCGCGAAGAATTCAATAACAAATTCATTTCTGATGCATCTGTGGCTGTGTTGGGCATAATCGGTTCAAATCATCAAATATTGGCAACTGAATTAGTCCGTGCCTTAGACAAAATACGTCAACCACACAAACGATTAAAAGACGTTTGGCGTATTAAATGTTTGTTTGATTTGGTGCCTCAGGCGCGCACGTTTATTGATTCTGTGTGTAATATGTGGCCGGACAAGATATTAGAAGTGCGCGATAAATTCTTTGATATTTCTAACCCGCGCGGATATCGTGATGCAAAGTTAATATTGAACATCGGCACGAATGACAAAGTGGTTCCTATGGAAATAATATGTCAGGTGCGGACGTTTTTCGAATTTGAACACAAAACCCATTCTGCATATGAACAAACGCGCAAAAAGAACAATCCAAAAACCTGTGACGAAGAAAGAACAGAAATGATACACACCGCAGGTGTCAAAAAATATAATCATATGATAAATTATTGCGTCGCAGATTTATTCGACAGAATAGGTTGGAATATTTTGTATAACGATGGTAACGAAGATAGACTTTTTGACGGATTTCCACGCCTGTCTGCGATACATTACCCACAAAAAATCACAGATTTAATCTTGGGCAAAGTGGACAACGCGGTTGAAAACGAAGTGTTTTCCGTCGAAAACGCCCCTGTGCAGTTAACCAAAGACCAAGAAATCAGAATCTTTCGTTGGATGGCGCGTTTTATTTTGGTGACCGCGATGCCGTATAACGATTCTGAATTTGACATAAATCCTGATACAATGGCGGCAAAGTTCTTTAATTTCGTAATGAAAGAATTATATCGTTTATATCAAAAATAGGGCGTATGCGATATGGCATCTATACCTATGTTTATTTGCTTGCGTTAATATACGTTTTTGATGTAAAATCAGATTAAGGTTGCCGATGGTAATGCGACAACTATAACAAAACCAAAAAGGAAGGTTTATTATGCGCCAGGGTAAAGTTAAATGGTATAACGGCAAAAAATGTTACGGCTTTATTGCCCCCGATACACCGAACGAAAACGGAAATACAGACGATGTTTTTGTGCATTCCAGTGCACTGCGTGATGCCGGTATTCGTTTTTTGAATGAAAATGATATTGTTGAATTTGAAGATGAAGTTCGCAACGATAAATTGTCTGTGACAACATTGAAATTGATTCAACGTGACGAAGAATCGGCCCGATTATTCCAAGAACGCCGTGCCGAACGTCGTCGCGCCCGCGAAGAAAGAAAAAATCGCGCCGAACACAAAGAAAGACGTTCTGGATTCGCATTCTGGAAAAAATAAGGAGAAATATTTTGATTAAAAAAAACCGCCGATTTGGCGGTTTTTTGTTAACCATAAAATACCATTTGCATCAATTGATAAAATTTGATAAAATGACACCGTCGAAAAGAGTTTTTTCGATGGGGCTTAGTAACCCGTTAGATCGTGTCCGAATTTCCGTTCGGATAAATTAAATAAAGTCTCCAGCCAGACTGTAACGGTTGGAGGGTGCTGAATAACGTTGATATTCAACGGAATAGGCGCGCAATTTCGATCTAAATTGTTACTAACCTCCAACCACCTTCAAATGCAGGTGGTTTTCTTTTGTTAACACACAAAAAAAGGAGAGTAACGATGAAAAAAACAATCTTAACTTTGGCCGTAATCGCGGCATTACCGTTCGCCGCGGTGGCAGAAAACATATCGGGTGCAATGTACACCGCGCCAATCGCCGCTGACACAAATCACCCCGCACCAACGACGCAGGCGTACGCGCCATATGGTCGTATTGATATAGATATCGCTGACCAAGAACATATCGCGACAACCGCGTATGTAAAGGGTGCCTATAACAGCGCAATTGCAGCAGTGAATAAAGGTGTGGATAGTATGAATGAGTATTGGTCTGGTCGAGTAGGTAATTTGGAGAGCGATATGCAGTTTATGTATGGTAACGATGAGGATATTTGGGCGGGAATCGAAGATTTACAGAGCGCAAATGCCAATAATTACGATTATTTGAGTGGGATGATTGAGTCTTTACGTGGTGATGTGAATGCCAAACGCGTCGAAATTTATACGACGTGGGACGATGATACTGCCAAACAACAGGTTGCTTTTGTGACCGCGCAATAATTGTAATCAAGAGAGGTGTTGACGCATACGTGCCGATATTCATCGCCGTTGTTGACAATTTGCTTGATTTTATGATTTTTTTTGTTTAAAATGGGCGACGCTGAGTAATTCAGAACTGAATAATCGACGGTGTCTTTTGGTCCCGTCAGAGATAAGGATTCTGTTCAAATACCTCGGCACAATAAAAACCAAAAACAAAAAGGAAAAACATTATGGCAAGAGCTGGTGCAAAACGTAGCACACGTAAATTGAAAATCGGCCGTTCGCTGGGCGTCAACTTGTGGGGTCAGGCGAAATCTCCGTTTAATAAACGTAAATATAAACCGGGACAACATGGACCGACTTCTCGTGGCGCATCGACATCTGATTACGCAAAACAGATGCGTGCAAAACAAACATTAAAAGGCTATTATGGCAATATCGGCGAAAAGAAATTCCACGCCTATTATGCCGAAGCAAACAATATGAAAGGCGACACTCCTGAAAACTTGATTGGTTTGTTGGAAAGACGTCTGGATGCGGTGGTTTATCGTTCTAAATTGGCTCCGACTGTATTTTCAGCCCGTCAATTGGTCAGCCACGGTCACATCTATGTTAATGGCAAACGCGTGAAAATCGCTTCTTATCGTGTGAACCCTGGTGACGTCATCACGGTCAGCGAAAAAGCAAAACAAATGCCATTGGTTGTATTGGCATTGGAAAGCGGCGAACGCAATTTCCCAGATTATATCACTGTGGACAGCGCGAATTTCACTGCGACATTCACACGCGTTCCTGCATTCAGCGACGTTCCATATCCGGTTCAAATGTTCCCAGAATTGGTCGTTGAATTCTATTCACGTTAACATCCGGTGCAGTGGGGATTTATATCCCTACAAAAAAGGCCCACCATGTGTGGGCCTTTTGTTTTTCAATATTTTGATTTTCCGATTTTTTTGTGATAATATATATGTATATATGAAATAGGGGGGATTTATGAAAAATACAGTTATTTGGATAGCGTCGGTTATCGGGATGGGCGCGGTAATGGCTTTGGTCTTTGGGGCGATTGACCGGCCGGCCGTGGTGTCGACTATATCTGTCGCAGGCGAATGTTTGACATCTGCGCCAAAGGACAGAATTGCGATTACCCTGCGCGTGACAACATTGGATAAAAATGCGGCAAAATCGATGAAAATGGCGACTGAAAAAATGGCAGAAATCACGAAATTTGCCGAATCTGCCAAAATGAAAATGCAAACGACCGAATTCGATTCATATGAAAAGACAGAATGGAATCGCGTGACCCAAAAATCAGATAAATTAGGCATCGAAACTCGTATCGCGGTCGAAGTTTCCACCGACAACATGGAAAAAATAGAACAAATTTTGAACGCTTTTGCCGGAAATGAAAATATTTATACTGAAAATTTGCGCATGTTCACCAGTGCCGAAACATTAAAGCCGATTATGGAAAAATGTTTGGGAACCGCCGTCGAAAACGCACGTGCGCGCGCAAACGCCTTGGTTGCGTCCGATAATAGAAGCGCGGGCAAATTGTTGTCTGTGTCATACGGCACCGCGGCGAACGTCGAACGTCCGTATTCTAATTTCAGACTTGCCGCAAAAGCAATGACTGAATCTGCTGCGTTTGATACGGCGGGCAGTTTGGTTTCCAAAGACACCGAAATCACGGTCAATGTTTCTGCGGTTTTCGAAATCAGGTAGTCTATGAATGAAATAATCGCGGAATTTCGCGAATATTTATTGAATACAAAAAACTATTCACCCAACACAATTGCGGCGTATGATTTTGATATTGCTGATTTTATTGGCTTTATGGGGCGATACAATGATGTTCCGGTACGAATTGACGCGGTTGCGGCGGCCGATACTATCGTTTTCAGGTCGTGGATGGCGGATCGCAGTCGTCGCGATTTAACGGCGAAATCTACCGCGCGCGCTGTATCTGCGGTGCGAACATTTTATAAATGGCTGAATAAATACCATCACATTCGTAACGACGCAATCGGATTGATATCGTCGCCACGCGTGCCGCGCCGCCTGTCAAAGGCCATAGAAACGACTGATGTATCTGATATGCATGCGGCAATACGTGCCGTTGATAGTGCTGAACCGTGGGTCGCTGCACGCGATTGGGCGTTGATAGTCTTGATTTTCGGGTGTGGTCTTCGAATAAGTGAAGCGTTGTCATTAAAAAATAGTGACATCGCAAATCACCCTGAAACAATCCGCATACGGGGCAAGGGCGCCAAAGAACGCATAGTCCCCGTTTTACCAGCGGTCTATGCGGCTTTGGATAAATACATTGCCGTCCGCCCATTTGGCGCCGCGTCGGATGATTTTGTTTTTCATAGTGTCCGCGGCCTGCCTATGTCGCCACGCATGGCTGAAAAAGTTATTGAAAAATTGCGCCGTTATCTGCAACTACCCGATTACGTAACGCCGCACGCGCTGCGTCACACTTTTGCGACGGCATTATTGTCAGGCGGTGCAGATTTACGCAGCATCCAAGAATTATTAGGCCATTCGTCGCTATCGACAACTCAATTATACACGCGGGTCAATATGGACGAAATAATGGACGCATACAACCACGCGCACCCCATGTCTGCGGAATGAAAATATTGCTGGGCAAAAGTCGAAAAATCCGCGCAAATCCGGCAATTTTAGTGTCAAATAAAAAAATGAAAAAATCCACTTGCATATAAAAATATAAATTTGCTATGGTTTGAATAAAGGAATCAAATGGGAATTTGGTTCGGGGCTATCTCAAGCTCAACTCTATCCGGTGCGGAACGGCACCGTAATCCGGTGTATTTCGGTGCCGTCCGCATCGTCATTCACCAAAGCCCCGGCGGCGAATCGCCGTGTTGATGTCGGGGGGTCGTGTGTTATAGAACAGGGGTAAAACTCGAAAGCCACGGAATCACTGATAGATTGATTTGAGAACTCCCCGACCGCCAGATTTTCATCGGCGGTCATCTTTTTGTGCTGTTGTATCAATCGGCACAATCAGAAAAGTCCCCATTTGTTTCTGCGACATTTTTAGGAAAGGAAATTCGGGGGGACACGATGACATTGTTTGGCAAATTTGCGAAACGGGGAATATTCAGATTATTTATATACGCATTTGCATGCGCCATGTTTGCTTTCGGCACAACGAATGCGGCATTCGCGGCATGCACTGCGGACCAAATAGATGTCACCGGCAATGGCACAAATTGCCAAACTGCGAAATTTTCTGTCACAACCACCGAATTGGACGGCGGCGATACGTTCGTGTTCGGAATGTCTGCGGCGGGTGTGTTCTATGTCGATTGGGGCGACGGCACGGTTGAAACATTAACCCGCACCAATGATACAGAATATGCGACATATAGCCACGAATACGCCACCGGCGGCGTAAAAACGATTCGATTCGCCGGCACACCAACAGAATACGCAGTAGGAGATATAAGCGGAGCAGATGATTGGCGGCCAACGATAGTATTTGGAAATGATGATGAGTTTATCAGCGAACCAACAAATAATTTTGTCGCATCTGTATCGGGGTCATTGGGTGCTTTATTCCCTGAATTGGGTAATGCTGCAAATCAAAAACCAAACTTTGCTTTGACATTTGGTTATTGTGAAAATTTAACATCCATTCCGGCAACATTGTTCAGTGGCCTGACTGGCGGAAAAGATATGTTTTACCAGACATTTGCGTATAGCGGATTAACCACAATACCATCAAATTTATTCAGTGGTATAACCACGGGTGCAGAGGGGATGTTTTCCGGCACATTTGAGGGTTGTACATCGTTAACCACAATACCGTCAAATTTATTCAGTGGTATAACCACGGGTGCACAGAGTATGTTTTCCGGCACATTTTATGGTTGTACATCGTTAACCACAATCCCATCAAATTTATTCAGTGG
>CAMZDE010000003.1 GCA_947305255.1 uncultured Alphaproteobacteria bacterium | reverse complement strand
TTTTTTAGAACTTGAGAGTTTGATCCTGGCTCAGAACGAACGCTGGCGGCAGGTCTTAGGCATGCAAGTCGAACGGATGACAGAGAGCTTGCTCTCTGAAGTCAGTGGCGCACGAGTGAGTAACGCGTGGGAAACTGCCCTTCACTGGGGAATAACGTTTGGAAACGAACGCTAATACCGCATACGCCCGCAAGGGGAAAGATTTATCGGTGATGGATGTGCCCGCGTTGGATTAGCCAGTTGGTGGGGTAACGGCCTACCAAAGCAATGATCCATAGCTGGTCTGAGAGGACGATCAGCCACGCTGGAACTGAGACACGGTCCAGACTCCTACGGGAGGCAGCAGCTAAGAATATTGGGCAATGGAGGAAACTCTGACCCAGCCATGCCGCGTGAATGAAGAAGGCCTTCGGGTTGTAAAGTTCTTTTAGTCGTGAAGATGATGACAGTAGCGACAGAAAAAGCACCGGCTAACTTCGTGCCAGCAGCCGCGGTAATACGAAGGGTGCAAGCGTTGTTCGGATTTACTGGGCGTAAAGCGTCCGTAGGTGGTTTGTTAAGTCAGGGGTGAAATCCCAAGGCCCAACCTTGGAACTGCCTTTGATACTGGCAAGCTGGAGCGCGATAGAGGAAGATGGAATATCTGGTGTAGGGGTGAAATCCGTAGATATCAGATAGAACACCAATGGCGAAGGCAGTCTTCTGGATCGTCGCTGACACTGAGGGACGAAAGCGTGGGTAGCAAACAGAATTAGATACTCTGGTAGTCCACGCCCTAAACGATGCATGCTTGTTGTTGGTTTCCTTCGGGGGATCAGTGACGGAGTTAACACGTTAAGCATGCCGCCTGGGGACTACGATCGCAAGATTAAAACTTAAAGGAATTGACGGGGACCCGCACAAGCAGTGGAGTATGTTGTTTAATTCGATGCTACGCGAGAAACCTTACCGACCCTTGACATCTTGGTCGCGACTTCCAGAGATGGTTGTCTTCAATTCGGTTGGACCAAAGACAGATGCTGCATGGCTGTCGTCAGCTCGTGTCGTGAGATGTTAGGTTAAGTCCTGCAACGAGCGCAACCCACGCCCTATGTTGCCAGCGGGTAATGCCGGGAACTCTTAGGGGACTGCCCGCGTCAAGCGGGAGGAAGGTGTGGATGACGTCAAGTCATCATGGTTCTTACGGGTCGGGCTACAAACGTACTACAATGGTGGTAACAATGGGTCGCAATGTCGCAAGGCAAAGCCAATCCTTAAAAACCATCTCAGTTCGGATTGTCCTCTGCAACTCGAGGGCATGAAGCTGGAATTGCTAGTAATCGTTGATCAGAATGCAACGGTGAATACGTTCCCGGGTCTTGTACACACCGCCTGTCAAACCATGAGAGTCGATTTCACCCAAAGTCGGTAGTTTAACGCAAGAGGACGCCGCCTACGGTGGGATTGGTGATTGGGGTTAAGTCATAACAAGGTAGCAGTACCGGAAGGTGCGGCTGGATCACCTCCTTTATAGAGAATACCGTTTTCACGAAAACGGTCAAATCCAAGTGCGACTGTCTGAATATCTCTTTTTTGGACGAAGATTCTGGTATCAGCGGAATTGCGGCCTATCAGAAACTTCAATTAGTTATGGGTCAGTAGTTCAGTTGGTTAGAATGTCGCTCTGATACAGCGAAGGTCGAAGATTCGAGTTCTTCCTGACCCACCAGTTTTAAGATGAGGTTGAAATCAAAAATGATTTTT
Organism: uncultured Alphaproteobacteria bacterium; assembly: GCA_947305255.1. GTDB lineage: Bacteria > Pseudomonadota > Alphaproteobacteria > Rs-D84 > Rs-D84 > Enterousia. The sequence goes on along the minus strand of CAMZDE010000003.1, from coordinate 44,838 downwards.
CATTTTTGATTCCAAATATTCCAAATGAATATCCAATGGAATCTGCTTTCATAGCAATATATTGTTAATCGGTTTTTATGTCGCAAATTAAACGAAAGTTTGATTTGTTGAACATCGTAATCTCAAAATATTCTTTCTAAAGAGAGTAATCACGAAAGTGATAATTCAATTTAAAGAGAGCAAGAATCAACTTAAATGCTTAAAAGACGTGAAAACGTCTGCTCATTCAAGTTATTTTTAGGTTTTGTGCTTAAAAGACATTCTCTTCAAGCATAAGATAAAAAGTAACAAAGGGTGTTTAGTGGATGCCTTGGCAATCAGAGGCGATGAAGGACGTGAAAGACTGCGATAAGTCCGGGTGAGGCGTCAATATCCTTTGACCCCGGAATTTCCGAATGGGGAAACCCAATACCTTGTGTATTATCTTTGACTGAATACATAGGTCAAAGAAGCAAACGCGGAGAAGTGAAACATCTCAGTACCCGCAGGAAAAGAAAGCAACAGCGATTCCCTTAGTAGTGGCGAGCGAAACGGGACCAGCCCAGTGACCGAGATTTTAGATAGCAAAATGTGATGGAAAGCACAGCAATAATAGGTGATAGCCCTGTATGCGAAATCTAGTTTTTTGGTTCAAGAGTAGAGCCGGACACGTGAAATCCGGTTTGAATACGGGGGGACCTTCCCCCAAGGCTAAATACTCCTGATTGACCGATAGTGAACAAGTACCGTGAGGGAAAGGTGAAAAGAACCCCGAAGGGGGAGTGAAATAGACACTGAAACTGAATACCTACAAGCTGTCAGAGCCGGTTTTCCGGTGATGGCGTACCTTTTGTATAATGAGCCAACGAGTTATTATTGCATGCAAGCCTAAGTCGTTAGATGTAAGCGTAGGGAAACCGAGTCTGAATAGGGCGCATCAGTATGCAGTAATAGACCCGAAGCGGGGTGATCTAGGTATGGGCAGGCTGAAGGCGGCGTAACAGTCGCTGGAGGGCCGAACGCACCAATATGGCAACATTGGGCGATGACCTGTGTCTAGGGGTGAAAAGCCAATCGAACCCCGTTATAGCTGGTTCTCCGCGAAAACTATAGAGGTAGTGTCTTGTGTGTTCCTTGTTGGGGGTAAAGCACTGAAATGGCTAGGGGGAGTAAAATCTTACCAACCCATATCAAACTCTGAATACCAGCAAGTCATAGCACAGGAAACAGTCCATCGGTGCTAAGGTCGGTGGACGAGAGGGCAACAGCCCAGACCGCCAAATAAGGTCCCAAAATAATGATTAAGTGGGAAAGTGAGTCGAGATTCCAAAACAACCAGGATGTTGGCTTGGAAGCAGCCATCGTTTAAAGAAAGCGTAATAGCTCACTGGTCTATTAGAGTTTCGGCAACGAAAATGTAACGGGGCTAAAATCATTTACCGAATTTGCGGGTGGCGCGTAAGCGTCGCGGTAGCGGAGCATTCTGTAGGCCTGTGAAGCCGAAGGCGCGAGCCACGGTGGAGGTATCAGAAGCGCGAATGTTGGCATGAGTAGCAGCTAATCAAGGTGAGAAACCTTGACGCCGTAAGAGCAAGGGTTCCTATCCAATGTTAATCAGGGTAGGGTGAGTCGACCCCTAAGGCGAGGCCGAAAGGCGTAGTCGATGGGAACACGGTTAATATTCCGTGACCTGTGCGAGAGTGACGAATTTGGTAAATTGTTGTGCCTTATTGGATTGGCGCGGCAGTGAACAAGTTCCAGGAAATAGCCCGCACATATAGATCGTACCCAGAACCAACACAGGTGCTCGAGTCGAGTAGACTAAGGCGGTTGAGAGAACTATGTTGAAGGAACTAGGCAAAATGCATCCGTAACTTCGGAATAAGGATGACCTGTTTCAAGGCAACTTTAATCAGGTGACACAAACCAGGTGGGGGCGACTGTTTACTTAAAACCCAGGTCTCTGCTAAATCGTATAAGATGATGTATAGGGACTGACGCCTGCCCAGTGCTGGAAGGTTAAGCAGAGGTGTGCAAGCATTGATGTGAAGCCCCAGTAAACGGCGGCCGTAACTCTAACGGTCCTAAGGTAGCGAAATTCCTTGTCGGGTAAGTTCCGACCCGCATGAATGGTGTAACGATCTGGGCGCTGTCTCAAATACCCACCCGGCGAAATTGTAGTACCGGTGAAGATGCCGGTTACCTGCAGCAAGACGGAAAGACCCCATGGAGCTTTACTGCAACTTGATATTGGGTTTCGGTGATTTATGTACAGGATAGGTGGGAGACTTTGAAACCGGGGCGTCAGCCTCGGTGGAGTCACCCTTGGGATACCACCCTTAAATTATTGGAATTCTAACCTGTGGCCATTATCTGGTCAGGGGACATTGTCTGGTGGGCAGTTTGACTGGGGCGGTCGCCTCCTAAAATGTAACGGAGGCGCTCAATGGTTAGCTCGGCACGGTCGGAAATCGTGCTATTGAGTGCAAACGCATAAGCTAGCCTAACTGCGAGGATGACGGTCCGAGCAGTAACGAAAGTTGGAGTTAGTGATCCGGCGGTATGTGAATGGAAATGCCGTCGCTCAACGGATAAAAGCTACCCTGGGGATAACAGGCTGATCTCCCCCAAGAGTCCACATCGACGGGGAGGTTTGGCACCTCGATGTCGGCTCATCGCATCCTGGGGCTGGAGCAGGTCCCAAGGGTATGGCTGTTCGCCATTTAAAGCGGTACGTGAGTTGGGTTAATAACGTCGTGAGACAGTTAGGTCCCTATCTACTGTGGGCGTTGGATATTTGAGCGAACTTGACCTTAGTACGAGAGGACCGGGTCGAACGAACCTCTGGTGTACCTGTTGTCGCGCCAGCGGCACTGCAGGGTAGCTATGTTCGGAACAGATAACCGCTGAAAGCATCTAAGCGGGAAGCTGGTCGCAAGATAAGATATCCCCATGAGTTCAGTTCTAGACTAGGACATTGATAGGCTGCACGTGTAAGCCCTGCGAGGGGTTTAGCTTAGCAGTACTAATCGAACCATTGACTTTTTATCATATATTATGCTTGAAGAGAACGTTGAAAGATTCTTGACAATAGAATTTGTGAGATTATAATGAGTTCGCTGGATTTAATTCTGGTGATTATAGAGCGGATGTAACCCTCTGTTCCATTCCGAACCAGACAGGGAAAAGCCGTATCGCCGATGGTACTTTGGCTTAAGCCACGGAAGAGTAGGTCGTCGCCAGAATTAAATCCAGACAAAGGTATAAAAACCGATAGTAAACCGCCGATTTCGGCGGTTTTTTTGCCCTAAAATGGGATATAAAAAAATGGAGATAGAAATGAATATTATAATAAAAGGCAAAAAAACTTTTTTACAATCGTATAACCCAATGAATATAGAGATTGTTGAAAAGCAAAATAATCAAATTGTGCATCGTTTTTGCTCGTCGCCTGAAATGATGTCTGCCAGTGATCGCGTTGCATATTATGCGGGGTTGTCATATTCGTGGCGTCGCGTACGTGGCGCATAAATAAACACAAAGGGTAAAAAAATGAACAAATTTTTACGTTCAATAAACCAAAAAATACAAAAAAGCAGAATTGTTGTGGAGAATGGTCAAGAAAAGAAATATAATTCTTTGATTGAAATGTCAACTGGTGACCGTATGACATATATTATAAATGCGATGAATTCGTGTGATGAAGAATATATGACCGCTGAACAGTTTGCTGTGGCACGCCAATCTGTGAAAGATATGATGATACAAGCACTGTCCAAAGGTTGTCGTTAAAACATCCGCCCAAATGGGCGGTTTTTTTTATTATATATTTTGCAAAAAATATGATATAATGTTTGTCAAAGAAGGAATTTTTTATTATGCGTAAATTGTTGTTTATTTTGTTATGTTTTTCGCCAGTGTTGGGTTTTGCGGCGGTTGATGTATCTGATTGCGAAGTGATTGGATATCAGCGCGGAACAATGACCGAAGAAAACTGTAACACTGTTGAATCGTGTCAGATTGATTTTGCTGATTTTCCCGAAGATTTACAAATATGTATACGTCGCGCAAAAACTAAAGAGCAATGCAGGCAATATATTGCGGCACAAAACGCAAAAATAGAGAAAGAAAATTTGGTTTACCGGTGTCCTATGACGGATTTACGTTTGAAACAAAAAAGAAAGGTAAAAGATCATACTGTTCATGATTTGGTTTATACAAATGGAACACCAATAGATATGGCGACAATGGCCCAAGATAACCAATATGCGTATTTGTTTCATGGCCAGACCGGCCTGATGGGGTTTGTAAACAAGAAAAGATATAGTATTATTGGTCCGGCAGAGAAATACGGATTAAATATGGCATTGGTTGATGAAGAATAAATTTTAACCGCCGCAACGGCGGTTTTCTTATATGCCCAGATAATATTTTGCCGCTTCACCAATTACAAAAGCAACCAATGATACGCCCAAACATATTGTCAACATTTCATAAAAATGTCGCGCAAATTGATTTTTTCTGTAAAAAATAAAATTAAACAAGTAAATTATAAGTATAACAAGTATAAATACTGATGAAAGTGCAATAAACCTATTGTAAAATATTATCAATGGTAAAATCAACATCGCGCAAGTTGCCATGTAAGAAATGCCTGTGTAAATAGCAGCATGAATTGCATGCTTTTTATTTATTGTTTTTACAGCCAGATAATTTGCTGCACCCATGGACAAAGACGCCGTGATTGACGATATTATACAGGATAAAATAGTAATGTTTTTATCTGTGAAAGCGAATGCCAACCCTGCAATCAAACCGGTCAGCGAAACAATCGCATCATGCATGCCCAGAATAATAGAGCCTTTGATATCAAAATGTTTTTTCATAAAATGATTTATAGTATATTTTTGCATTGTGCGCATTGGGTGCTTTTTCCTTTTTTATGGTTGATAAAAACGCCCATTTGGGCGTTTTTAATTATTTTTCGTAATAACGCTGATATGCCAACATGTTGTCATGTTGAGCCTTGGTACGGGCATATCTTTCTTCCAATTCTTGTAATTCTTGGGCTTTATACGATAGTTCTGAATCTTCCAGCGACGTGTCAACCGGCGGATCGTATTCGTTCATGTTTTTAATCCGTGTTTCAGTATCTATAATTTCACTGTTTTTCTTTGTTATTGCATTGAATAAATCATCGGCTTCTTTCTTTGTTGTCTCTATTTTTATAATATTCACATATTTGTTAGATCGTTTCATATTTGGATGACGCGCAACAGATACTTCTTGGATTGATTTGCGGAATTTTTTGTTTCTGTAATCGTTAAGGTTTTGTGTCGCAATCAAATGAATACAGCGTGTCAAACAAGCCAAAGCCTTGTATCCATAACCGGATTTTCTGTTTCTGTCACAATTTATCAAGATTTGTTCGGTTTTTATTTTTCCGGTTGTGTTAAATTCGGGGTTGGATTTCCCGATAAAATATAGAAAATATTCTAATTCGCGAATGATTTTTTGCAAAACATCGTCTTCTGGTGCTTTTGAATTTTTATATTTTTTGCAGAATGATTTAATGCTTTTTACACCATCAAAAACGAAAGGATTTGTTGAACCAAATCGTGTTGGATTATAAGACATTTCGGCCCATAACGCATCACATATTACATCAATAGATAATTGACCGATGCCCATATATACCAACGGTCGAAAAGGATCTTTGTATATTTCACGGAATATTTTTTGCAGCCGACGTGGCGTCCATGAACCAAAATATTCACGGTACGGATTGTATTTTATAATCATACGAACAGAATCAATTTTATCGTTCATAAGAATTACTTCCTTTTCTTTATGTACTAAATATAATACAATTTTTGCGTTTTGTCAACTATCTTTTTGTTGCAGATGAAAAAATATGTTATACAATGCCAATCAACGGGGATTGCAGAGAGAACAAAAACTTCCCACTGCCGAATGGTTTTTGGGAACACACCAACAAAGGGATATCATATGAAGAAATTGATTTTTGTTTTTGTTGCTTTGTTTTCCAGTGTTGCATTTGCGGATTATTATCGTGTGACGGTTCCAAATTGCGACGCAGAACAAATGCGTGCTGCGCTGGATAGGGCTGCGGCTGAATCTGGGTCGGTTGTGACTATTGTTGAATGCGAAAGCGTTAACGAAGAAATAAACACAACAACACGTTATCAACGCACATGGGATGCGCCACGTATGAATGCATATCGTCCATGTCCATATCAAATGAAACCTGTATCTGCGGTTGTTAATCGTGAATATTTTGTTCGTGAAACAATCCAAGAATATAAACCAGTAATTAAATACGTTCCGTCAAACACATATGTTCGTGTTCGTCCGGCATGTAATGAATGTGGTATGTAATAAATAAAACCCCGCCCAAATGGGCGGGATTTTTTCAACGCCCCGCACCACGGTTATTGGGGACATTGATGGTCTGTGACCTCAACCCGCCGTCGAAATAATTCTTTGGGGTTGCCGTGTGTCATCAGACAGTTTTATTATAGGTTATTTTTTATCACCCCGCCATAGGTACGTTTTCTCAAATTTTTGGTTTTAATTTTTATTTTTTTATGATAGAATCCAAATTGAACCTGAAAGATTGGTTCGGGGCTATGCTAAGCCCATGTTGTTCGGTGCGAAAGCATCGTTATAATGATGTTATCGGTGTCTTTTGCGCCGTTATCATCCCTGACTTATGGTCGGGGGACTGTCCGTTATAAAATAGGGGCAACCCGAAAGCGACAGAGTCAATAACAACATGATTTAGCAATTCCCCGACCACCAATTTTCTGGTGGTCATTTTTTATCAGGGGGCAAACGGTGAGAAAGATTTTTGTGTTGTTTTTTCTGACACTGTCGGTGTTTTCGTATGCGGATGCTGAAAATATAGATGTTGAAACAAATATATCTATAATTGAAAACAATATGAAAATTAACCAAGAAGAATTTGACAAACTGGTTGAACAGGTAAAGCAAAGATATAACGACTTTGATTGGGTTGGTTTTGATAATTTAAGTATTGATGCCAAACGTATGGTAATAAGAAATTATCTGGCACGTATAGCATTTGAAGAAGTAAAACAAAATTTTATCGATGATATTTATATGCGCGCTAAAGATGGGGTAACGGTGGAAAAAGAAGGTAATGAAACAAATTATTTTAATACATCGGATGTTAAATATAGGACTCTTTATCTTTCTGAAAAAGATTTAATAACCAAGGCAGGTTCAAAATGTAAAACCTGTGATAAAATGGGACATTTTAAACAAACGGATGTTAAGTTATTTGATGATTTGATTGCCCAGGAAACAGCAAAAGCCCCTGTTGATATCTATTGTGAAAAATATTGTCTGGAAGAAACAAATGAAATAAAAAGCTTGGCAGATGAATTAAGAAATGCCCTGGAAGAATTCGAAAAAGCAAACCGGGAATATATATTAGAAACACAAAAATCTGAACATTCCAGAAAAAAAGTTAGAGAAAAACGTAAAAAACTTCGTAAAGCAGAAAAAGAATACAATTATTTACTAAAAGTAAATGAAAATTCAAACCATCGAAGGTGGTCTATAAATCCTTATAATAAAGAGTGTCAAACGGTGGCGATAGGGTGCTGGAACGTTGAACAAAGACCAGAAAAATACGAAAAATATGAATTAAATATAACAGAATATCCAGGTGATAATCTGATTGATATTTCCTATGACTATGATGATGTGTTAAGCAATACACATATAAATGCAGATGCGTATAGCGATTGTAATTGTTCTGGACCCTTAAATCAATTGGATACTCTGATTTATTGTGATTGTCATGTTGGTTTTTATGATATGATTCAGGATTTCACTGCGGTCAGAAATTGGGAAAATCAAGATCGTATTGATACGAAAAACGGGAAGTTTCAAGACCATAACGAAAACGGTGGTTGGTATCATGATTGGGAAAGCAACCATATCCCTATGGGGAGCATTTATGGACACACTTTATCGTTTTATGGAAATTATCAAAAAACAGAAACAAAACGAGAGCCAATTGAACATGATGAAAGAGTGACAGAATGAAAATAAAATCTATTCTATTTTGTTGTGTTGTTCTCATAAATAGCGTTTATGCTGATGAAATCGATTTGACAAAAATGTCTGTTAAAGAACTGTATCAATATGCCGAGACCATAAATCATGAATATGAAGAATTGCAAAAAGCATACGAGGAAGCAAAAAAACGTGAACAATCTTTGGCAAATCGGACGCTGGCCGCGGCAACAGTGGCGGCGACAGGGATTGGCGGTATGCAACTGGCACAGGGTTTGGCTGAACAACGCGCAGATCGCGAAGCGGTGACAGATATGACGGCATATATTGAAACTATGCGTTGTTCCTATGGCGATGGAAAATCTGTTAAATTTGGGACTGTGCCTGTTGAGTTGCCCGGCGGAAATGATGAAAAATTGATGCAGTTACGCAGTGAATATTTTGCGCTGGCCGCCAGTTTAAAAGAACGCAAAGAAGCGTTGGGTATGAAACCTGGTATTGAAAGCGAAATTATTATGGACAAGGCACAAATAGGTTTATATGACCAAGAAAACACAGGTATAAACGCTGGTGTATATTCTTCTCTTTATCGTGCGACTGCTTTGAACAGTGAAAACGACCAGGCACAAATAAATACCGCCCAGGATACATCGTCAAATCGTGTGAATTATGGTGGGACTGCGGTGGGTATAGGGCCCATTGGCGGATTTGTTGGCAACAATATTATCAACGGCAATTCAGATTAAAAAAAACTCGGGTCCCACTTTGATATGGGACCCATGTGATGCCAATAACCACGGTAAAAGGCATCGTGTGTCCATATATCCCGTTTCGTGTTTTTTGTTTTTAAGGGGCTGTCGCATATGGACAATAATAATTATGCATTTTTTATGCTTTTTGCGCCACAGGTACGTTTTCTTAAAATTTATATCCAATGCTTAAACCTGCGAAATTAAAGCCTTCGTTTGCGGGTGTGAAATTCCCATTTGAAAAATGTATAGTGAACAATTCGACATGCCAATCTTCATTGATGTTTTTGCCAATGAAAACCTTTTCGCCGAACACCAAACGGCTTTCGACCCAACGGTCCATATGATCGCGCATATATGGCCCAATACCAATTCCCATATACCAATCTTTGTATTGCAATAGCGCAGTATCAATCGAAATTCCTATACCCCAGAAATCCAGTCCTTCACTAGATTTATACGCAAAATTTTGTACCATATTCAAATTCAATCGCGAATCCAACCGAAAGAATTTAATAGGTTGGCTATATTGCAGCATGGTAAATGTCTGTGGGTCAAAATCCCAAAGACCTGGTTGAACCAGTTTTAATAGAGAGCCCGACCCCACACCTTGGGCAGCATAGAAAGTAATCGAATTTATTTTGTCACCAAACATAATGTTGGTGTCCGCAACAGCAGGCATCATCAATACCGCAGCAGCGAAAGAAATTAAATGTTTTTTCATAATTTATCTCCCATTTGTTTGGTTCAAAAAGCACATCGCAGAATCGTGTTTTTTAATGCTGTCCATAAATCTTTCGTATTTAATTTTGTCGCGTTTCAGGCGTAAATCCGCACGTTTGCATTCTTTGATGCCGATACCACAAAGTGCGCACAGCAATATTATTTCCAACATAACGTTTATTGGTATAGAGAACAAAGTTCTTTGATTTTTATTATCTGTATTTTGCTTTTGTTCCATTTTTTTTATTCCTTTGTTTTTGATTATAGAGCTTTTGTTTTTGTTGTCTAATAAAATAAAGCGGTTTTTATACCCACAATATGATTTTTGTTATTTACAGACCGCGTCAAAAATGTTATAATTTTTTTAAGTGAAGGAATTGTTCGTAATTTTTGCCGGAAAACGGCATCTGTTGCGTGCAAAATATGACAGGAGATATTTCATGAAAATTCGTATGAATATGGATTCTTGCAAAAATGCGCTGGGGACGGTGTTCCTTTTGGCGACTGCATTTTTTGTTTGTTCTACGTTTATATCGATGCGTTCTGTTTTTGCAGATCCGATTGTTCCCGATAATACAAACGTTGTGCGTAATACACGTCAACCAACGCGCACAAAACGTGCAACACCTAAACAGACTGTGTCGCGTTCGACTGCTTCGCGGACAACGGCTGTGCAACCTGTGGCAACACCGACAACCGATAATGCGACGGTTTCGCGTTCTGTGGCATCGCGTTCGGTTGCATCACGTACCGGTGGGGCGACGCGTGCAACAAATGCGGCGTCACGTAATGTTGTGTCCAGAACACAAAAGGCGCCATCAACACGTAACACAAATAATCGTGCGGTTCGTGCGCGTGCATCTGCAACACCTTCACGGGTCAGTGCGACTGGGAATGTAATGGCAACGGGTACAACACGTGCGGGTTCTACGACATATTCTTATTTGACAAGTAAATTGTATTCTGGTTCGTATTCCAGCATTATTGATTCTTCGACCGGTTTGATTTCTGCGGACGCATATGCAAATTGTTTGTCGTCGTATTATACGTGTATGGACGAAATCTGCACCGCGCGCAGTGATACTAAGGGACGCTGTTCTTGTGCTGGTCGTGCGACGAATTTCTTGGCTGCCGAAGATGCATTGGAAGCGGCCAACGAAGAATTAATTAAATTGTCGGGTCAATTGTCATTATTAATTGCGACCAAAGGCAAAGGTGACGATTTATCGTATGCTTTTTCGCTGACTGACGCGGAAAAGGTTATGAATTGTGTTTCTTATAAAGAAGCAACCGATAAACAAGCATGGTGTGATGAACATCCGACATATACTGATACGGGAACTTTGGCAACATGTGCGATGCCGTCATATTGCAACAGCACGGGCAACAGTTTCGGATTTGATATCAAAAACATTGATGGCTCATCATCTGATATATTGGCCCAGTTAAAGGCATGGGCCGATGCCAAAGATTTGGCGAAACAATATACGATAACCGATAATGACAATTTGTTGGTTCAGGTCACAACGGTCAGCGGTCTGGTAAACGGTGTGATTGGGTTGACTGATGATGAAGAAATCGCGTCTTTGGATTCGTTGGCAAATAAATGGGGTTATAAATTATTCGAATATGCGCACAACAATGTTTGCGGACGCGTTTTGGATTCGTGCTTTAACGGAATTTATGAAAGTTGCGGTAATCCGGGTTCTTTGACGGATTCAGATGGCAAAACACATTCGAAATGCGCAACCAGTGCGACATCGAATTGTCCGTTTAATTACAATAGTTATATTTCTGTTAATTCCAGCACTGGCGACGTCGTCTTGAACGAACGCGGATCCAGCACAGCGAATGAATCTTCGGTGGCCAGTTGTTTTGGATACACCACAACAACCACAACGACCAGTGGAACAAAAACGACAACGACATCGACCACAGACCCGTATTATTCGGTTCGTGGGCCGGTCGCGGACGCCCGTCGTTCAATTATGCAGAAATATTTATTGGACGCGAATTCTGCATGTGATGTTTATGGTGCGCAATTGAAACAAACGGCACAAAACATTAACTATCAAAAAATCGCTGCGGAACAGGCGTTGCAACAAAAACGTTTGGAATTCAAACAGGAAGCGGACGAAAAAGCATTTGCTGATGCGACGGCTGCAATTGATAATTTCAACGAATGTATCAGCGAAATTTGGGATTGCTATGAAAATTACGAAGATGACGACAAATGGACAACTGCACGTATAAAATCGTATTGTTCTCAGGTGTCTCAGGTCCCGCATTGTTATGAAACTATGATTTGTTCGCCATTGCAAACTCAGTTGACAGCGGTCATAGATTTGCCAGATAGCACGAGATGTAACAACACTGACGATTATTCAACGAATACATGCCGTAACGTTGTCACAATCAGTGAAATCTTGTACGGTACAGGCGCGGCCAGTGGCGCAGATGCAACAACGGATTCCAAAACAATTCGTGAAGCGTGTCTGCAAAAATCTTTGGTTGGCGAAGGCAATACATCTTGTACCGCGGCAAACGAAGATTGTCTGCGTGGATGGAAAAAGCAAAAGACATCAGATTAAAAAAACACCGCCCAAACGGGCGGTATTTTTTTGTAATCAAGTCATATACAAAATCTAAAATTTATTATTGTGTGTGTATTGAAAATGTGTTATAATGCTAGCGTCAACAGGTGTTCTGTTGATGGGGTTTCAAGACCCGATTGAGTGTTGTTCGTTTAATACGGACGTAAAAATCTCCAACTTATGGTTGGAGGGTTGCGAATAATGCCGGATTCCGACAGAATAAGCACACAATTTCACTCAAATTGTCTTGAACCTCCAACCACCTTTTTATGGGTGGTTTTTGTTGTTGAAACAAATAAAGGAGAGGAACGATGAAAGCAACAAAAACTTTATTATCAATCGCCGTAATCGTGGCATTGCCATTTGCTGCACACGCTGAAAATATCTCGGGTGCGATGTACACTGCGCCGGCACACTATGACACAAATCACCCTGCACCAACAACCAGTGCAGACCCGCTATATGGTCGTGTGAATATAGATACCGCCGACCAAGAACATATCGCGACAACCGCATATGTAAAGGGTGCATATAATAGTGCCATCGCCGCAGTGAACAAAGTGACCGAGTTTGCAATAGAAACAGCAGTAGAAGAAACAATGAAAGTTGTTGACCAACAACAATATGCGTCTTATAGGGATCTTGACTACAAACAAGACAGACTGGAATATGAAGAGGGTGCTAATGGTGGTGGCTATGTTGTTGGCTCTGGAAATTTTCTTGATGCGCTCAGGGATAATGACATAGAAAATAATTATTACGATGGTTTTTATGATTCGAGTTTAATAAGTGCGAAAGCTGTGGCAGAGGGGATTTTAAGTCAACGTGTTGATATATATACGACGTGGGATTCAAATGCCACGACTCAGGTTGCTCTGTCAACGGCGCAATAAATCGTCGTGTGTTTATCGGCGTGTGGGTGGATTCGGTGTGGCTTTGCCACGCCGGTCATCATAATAAGGCGTATAATAAAACTTAAATCCCCTTAAATCTACTTTACACCACTGATTTTTTATGATAAAATCATAATTACGAGAGATGAGAATATTATCGCGCATTTTGACGATATGTTTATGTTCTGCGCCGTTTATCGGCACGGATGCGCATGCCGTGGTCGCGACAAATGCTGGCCATAATTTAACGGCATATAACCCCAGCAATTCTAATAATAATCAATGGGCGACTTTGACGAATGTTCGTGATAATTCGGGTCAACCGACGGCACGTGCAGATTTTGGAAATTGTAATGCGGTGGTTATGCGTTGCGCGACGCCGAAATGTGCGAATGGCGGTTGCGTCGATTCCGAAGTGGCGGCGGCAATTGTTGCGGGCTGTGTCCAATCGAATAGTGTATGTGAAAAATACGGCGATGATTTAATATCGTATATGTCGGCCCAGTTGGTGGCGAATTCTACGGCTAAATTGAATGCTGCGTCTGCTGAGGCTGCGGCTGCGGCCGCGGCTGCGCAAAATGCGGCGTCCGAACAAACTGCGCAACAAATTGCCCAGATGCAGGCAAATATGCAAAGCCAGATGGCCCAAATTCAACAGCAAATGGCGCAACAAAACGCGCAAACGCAACAACAATTACAGGATGCACTGGCGGCTCAGGCTGAACAAAACGCGGCCGCGTTGCAAAATATAACTGCGTCAACCCAAAATACGATTTCGCCGGCGGTTCAAACTATGACTGTGACTCAACCCCAAGAATCGGCGATTGAGCGCGGCATATCCAGTGAAATTTTAGTGCGGCAACAAATAACCGGCCAAATTATGACTGAAATCGAAAATGCCGAAGTGTCATTAAAGGCGACCAAGACCGCAATGCAAAATTCTTTTGATTATGCGGGTTGTGACGCGCGCGGAAATAATTGCACGGGACCAAAGCGCGTGAAAAAATGGCGCGAATTGGCCTCTGGGTTCTTGGAACCATATGATAATACAATTGATAAAATCTATGACGCATTGATAAATGCACAAAATGTCGGTGTAGATTTATCCCAGATTTATGCGATGTTGGACGATACGTGCAGTTCTTGGTCTCAATATATGTGCCCTGGGGTTGGTAACGGTTGGTATATTACATATGGTTATTTTAAACCTGGTGGCGAATATGTGTCAGATGCACCGCGTGTCTGTTACGGCGAAGCCAGCGTTTTGGAATCTGGGTGGAAATCTTGTCGTGCATGCACTTGGTTGAAACCTTTGACAGATGGCGAAGAAATTTACGCCGGTTGGTTAGACGTGGACAAAGAGGCGAAAGACAATCAACGTGTTGTTGCGTGTGCATCAAGTGCGCTGGAAACGTCAAAGTTGTTTGCGCGTCGCACCAAGACTAAACGTGGTCAGGGTATGGTTGATATCGAAACGCTGGATACATGGTTGCATCAGACCGAACCTAGTGTCAGTAACGATGTGAACGAAAATATGAAATATTGTTTCAGTAATGACAAAGAAAATGATAAAAAAATCTTGCAATCTTCGGCGTCCAGTCGGACTGTCCCTGCCAAAGACGCAAAATTCTGTGTCACAGATGTTGTTGTCCGCAAACTAAACAAAGATTTAGAAAAAAATGATGATTGTCCGTATATTGCGGGAACTTATGCAATCTGTGATACGCATCCGTATAATGCCGGTATCCCAACAATCGATAGAACCGGTGTTGTCGGTATGACGGGGACCGCGAATATCAGTCAATCCGAAGAAATCCGCGAAATGGTCGCGTTAAAAGTGACTGTGATTTCGCAACAGATGTATAAACAATATGAATATCTGAATGCGACACTGCGCAGATTGAAAACGCAATTGGAAAAATCTGTGTTGACCACAACTTTGGAAGCGGCAGGCGCGAAAAGCGACGGCGAATCGTCGTCATCGTATGGCGTCGGTCTGGTCGGCGGTAATCGTGCGAATAAATCTGTCGCGCTGACAGGGGCCATTGATTGTTCGTACCAGGTTGATTTTGATAGGTTCGTTGAATGTGTATCCGGCAACATGCAATCGATTGCGCGTGCCGCAGATGGAACGTCGGCCAAAGATGCCTGTGTTCAATTACAAAATGATTTAGATGTTGTTGTGTCGCGTCTGACCGCCGAAGGCAGCGATGTCAAAACCAAAGGCAAATGGACACATTGTGAATCGTATATTAAATACACCAAAGATGGCGTTTTTGACGGCGTGAAAACTGGCAAATCTTGCACAGACAAGAAGAATATAAAATTGTGCGCCAATGAAATAATTTCTAAATTGTCGTCAGAAAGACGTAAAATCAATAATCAAAACAAATCGATTAGTTTGCGCGACCTGTTGGATTAATAATGGGGTGCATAAAATCTGCCGCCACAATGGCGGTTTTTTGTTTTTGCCACAACAATGGGGGGGCACGCCCAAAGGGCGGGAGGGAGGTTGAACCATTTGCATAAATTTTTATACAAAAATGTTGACTTTTGGTATTTTATATATATAATTTGCATAAATGTTTCGACAAATCGAAATAATACAAGAACTTAAACAAACAATAGAGATAAAAAATATGTCAACATATGCTATCTTTCAAACCGGCGGCAAACAATATCGCGTTTGCGAGGGCGACATTGTAAAGGTTGAAAAATTAGATGCAACCGGTTCTGTCGAATTTGACAAGGTTTTAATGGTTGGTGACAAAGTTGGTAATCCGTTTATCGCGGGGGCTAAGGTTGTTGCCGATGTAATCGAACAAAAACGTGATGATAAGGTTTTGGTGTTCAAGAAAAAACGTCGCCAAAATTATCGCAGAACTGCCGGTCATCGCCAGTTTATCACTGTTTTGAAAATCAAATCTATTAAGGCTTAATTCGCCCGATAAAATAAAGATGAAGGAGTTTAATTATGGCACATAAGAAAGCTGGTTCTGCATCAACAAACGGACGTGATTCGGCCGGACGCAGATTAGGTGTTAAGAAAAGCGGGGGCAGCCGCGTTATTCCTGGCAATATCATTATTCGCCAACGCGGAACATCTGTGCACCCTGGGTTGAATGTCGGCATGGGCAAAGATCATACTTTGTTCGCAAAAATCGCTGGAATCGTCACATTTAAACGTGGCAACGGCGACAGAAAGACTGTGTCGGTCGTTCCAGACGAAAAATAATTAACATCGTATGTTTATTTTTACCCGTCGCAATTGCGACGGGTTTTTTTGCCATTTTTCACCGTGGCACACGCCACACGGATCTTTTTAATTATCTGGATTCCCGCAGTCGTTCGCTGGTCTAAGGATTTTCAGAAAAAATAAATAATCCGAACAAACAATATCTAACCCGCCCCCGCATCATGCTTCATTTTACTCGCACTCTGCGACCCCGCCGCAAGGGTGGTTTTTTTTTGCGACGTGGGGCAGAATTATTTCCGGCACCGCGAATAAAAGTGTTGTATGCAAGATTTTATCACAATATAAAAAATCCATTTGCATCGGGGGGTAATTTTTGATAAAATACCTGTGTCGGTGGGGGTTCCACCGATGGGGTGTCGAAACCCGTTTCAAACTGCGTTAGAGATAGCGTTAAAATCTCCAACTATATGGTTGGAGGGCTGCCGAATAAATTGAATAAGGCGCACAATTTCAGTTTGAGTTGTTTCGAACCTCCAACCACCTTTGATTTTCAGGTGGTTTTTTGTTGTTGCAACAAAAAAAGGAGAGAAACTATGACAACAAGAAACTTATTAACAATCGCAATAATGCTTGCGTTGCCATTCGGTGCAATGGCTGAAAATATATCGGGGGCGATGTACACCGCGCCAAGCGTGGCAGATACAAATCACCCCGCGCCAACAACAGGCGCGGGCGCACCATATGGTCGTGTTAATATTGACACCGCCGACCAAGACCATATCGCAACAACCGCGTATGTAAAGGGTGCCTATAACAGCGCAATTGCCGCAGTGAACAAAGTAGGCGATATCACTAACACTAAACAGGCACAGTTAACTAATGCGGATGGTGATAATATTGTTGCGGATGTATTGTCAACCAGTACAGATGTAGGTAATGGTGATTTTATAGAACTAGGTGGCGTGATAACTACGCAGTCCGAAGAAGAGTTTAGAAGTGTGTATAATTGGCTGCAAGAAGAAATTGGGAATAATCCAGATGAGATGTTAATAACATCGGGTGCGGTTTTGCAATTGGTGCATGGTGCGGGCAAAGTTGTTAAAGATGCTGCTTCAGATATCGCTTATGATGTAGCCAGTGATATGATTGGTGAAAAACGTGTTGATATTTATACTACGTGGGATTCAAATGCGACGACACAGGTTGAATTATCAACCGCGCAATAATTCGTTCACATTGGTTGCGTGGGTGCGATAATAAATTCCCGCCATTGGCGGGGATTTATTTATTGTCTAAATATTCTTTGTTTTGTATGTTTTTTATGATATAATTATTTCAAAAGAGATGAGAAAATTTTCGTTATGTCTTTTTATGGCCGTGTTGTTTGCCGCCGATTCTTTCGCGGCAACGTCTGTGACACGCACAAATCAGACAAAAAACAAAAGTGATGTTGAAACTGTTGTTTCAAAAAATCGCGCGACACGTGACGGTGGCGTGGCCACACGTAATACACCACGTTCAACATCTGATGCGAATAAGCAAAAATCTGGGAATATTATATCGCGTGCGGGTTCACAGAATACAAATGTTGTGGCACGTGGGGCGCAAAAAAATGCTACGCGTTCGGCATCTGAATCAAATGCAAATGTTGTGACGCGCGGAATGCGGACTGATTCAACGAATAATGGTGTTGTTGTTCATCGTGCCAGAATTATGCCGCGTTCTGAAAATACTGATACCGCCGAACACACGCGTCAATCGGTTGAATCTGATACGGATACACGCAATATCCAAGAACGCGTATTGACATTGGGAACAAAAAAACAGATTACACCAACTGCGGAATCTATTGCGGCCGCCAAAGACGTGCTGGAAAAGACTGCGGATTTAAATAGCACTTGTCAACAGCAATACAATGATTGCATGGATCAATTCTGTATGGTGGTTGATGCAAATCAAAAACGTTGTTCATGTTCAGAAAATCTGGCCAAATATGCCAAAGTGCAACAGGCGGTCGAAGATGCAAACGCTGAATTAAATGATGTTGCCCAAAATATCAGATATCTGGGGTTGTCGGCCGATGAAATCCGCGCGATTATGAACGCGACAGAGGCGGAATTAGAATTATCAAAAAACAAAGATACTTCGCAAACACGTTCTATGTTGGACGATATTGCCGATATGATTAAAGATCCGACATCGTCAAAATCTATGTCGTATTTGTCTGAAAATAATTCTTTGTTGGATATGGATTTGGATTTTTCATCAGATTCGTCTGAGATGTTCGGATTGGAATTATTTACATCTTCGAATGATATATCTTCAAAACGTGGCAGGGATTTGTACAAGGAAGCAACCAAACGTTGCAAAACTGTATTGAATCAATGCAAAGATGCCGGTGCCACAGAATCTCAGATTTCTGGGAACTATGATTTGGCAATTTCCAAAGATTGTGCCGCGTATGAACAAGGTCTGACTAATTTGAACCAAAAATTGATATCAAATGTCCGCAGTGCAAATTTAATGCTGCAAAAGGGTCGTTTGTCGGTTCTGCAAAACAAGAATCAATATGATGCACGTGGGTGTATTGGTGCGCTGGAAAATTGTATGTTGGACGATATGGTTTGTGGCGAAGGCTATTTGAAATGTCTGGATCCAACGAAAAGATATATTGATGAAAACGGTAATGTTGTTTTAGGTAATGACATATCGCAAATCATGGCATTTATGGAAGAATATGATAATTCCAAGATAGATGCAGGATTTATTCAAACTGCAATGACTGATACGGATTGCAAGAAAGGCGATGGCGCGTGCATTGTGAATTATTTGATGACTAAAATTGGAACCGGTCAATCGGTCAAAGACGGCGGATTGTGTCGCCCTGTGTTGGATAAATGCCAAGATTTTACATATAATTTAAACGGCAAAACGGCGACATATAAACCATATAATGATGTTATTGTGAATTATGTTCAACGCGCGATGGTAAATATCAAGGCGGCACAGGCAAAATTGATTTCTGATTATGCGTCCAGTTGTTTGGCGGATGTTTCTGATTGTTATAATCAACAGGTGACCCAGATAAATTCTTATACAACGGCTGCAAACGTGAACAGTATTTATAATGTTATGACGGGGGCCTGCTATAATGTTGCGTTGACATGCGGTTATGCGGTGTTTGCATATGATGAAACTGTTTTGGCCGGCGGCCCAACAGATTTGATTATGGGCGTTTCTGAATTGTTCTATCAATCGTTATTATGCCCCAGCAATTCCAGTTTTATCGCGCTGGGCGAACAGGTTGTGTCACCGAACAGAACTATTGGTGGGTACGTTAACACGCGTTGCAGATGTAATGAAG
This sequence comes from uncultured Alphaproteobacteria bacterium, assembly GCA_947305255.1. GTDB lineage: Bacteria > Pseudomonadota > Alphaproteobacteria > Rs-D84 > Rs-D84 > Enterousia. The sequence goes on along the minus strand of CAMZDE010000003.1, from coordinate 25,273 downwards.
GTTATACTGTGTGGGGCGGTGCGTGTTTGGCATCATGTGCGACAAACGAATATCGTAACACGTTGGGTGCGTGTTCTGAATGTGATTCAGGATACGTTGCAAATGGTGGAACCGCAAATTCTATGGAAAATTCAGGCTGTGCCACGGGCGGCCATAATTAAAAAATTTCATTTAAGCGTTTAATATTTTTTCCATAAATTCATTATGTGTTTGTAATTCGTCGGCCGGTATTTCAAACGTGCGCTTTGGAAAATCGTTTCCAATCTTTGGTGTTTTCAAGAAAGCATCGTGCTGTTTATCCATTAATTCATTTATGTCCATCGCCGGCGCAGTATTTTCAAGTTCCAGATATACGTGCGCTAAAATTTCAGCGTCAATTAACGCGCCGTGTGCATCTGCACGTGCCGTCAAAGATACGCCAAACCATTTTGCCAATGCGTCCAGTGTATAAGCCTTGGGGCCATAGACGCGATTACGTGCGATTACGATAGAATCCAACATCTGGGAACGCGGAATCGGCTTTAATTTTAATTTGTTCAATTCATAATTTATAAACGGAAAGTCGAAATCCAATCCATTATGCGCGACAATTTGCGAATCCCCAACAAATTCCAAAAATTTTGGTGCAACAACCGCCATGGTCGGTTTGTCTTCCAAGAAAGCATTTGAAATTTTGTGAACCATATATGTTTCAGGCGGAATGATTTTTCCCTCTGGGTTTATATATTCGTGGAAAGTATTGTCGGTCAATTTCCCATCAATCAATTCGACCGCGCCGATTTCAATACAGCGGTCACCACGCATATATTCAAAACCTGTGGTTTCAATGTCAAAACAAATGATTCGGGCCATAGTAAAATAATCCTTTTGAGATAACAAAATGATTGTATAGAAATCTTTTATAAATTACAATATGGAAAATCAGAAAAAAGACACTATGGATTATATGGATAATTTGAACGACGAACAAAAAATGGCGGTCACAACATTAAACGGGCCGTTGTTGGTGTTGTCTGGTGCAGGAACCGGAAAAACACGCGTTTTAACATCGCGAATTGCGCATATATTGCATACTAATTCGGCAACCCCATGGCAGATATTGGCTTTGACTTTCACGAACAAGGCCGCAAACGAAATGCGTTTTCGTGTCGCACAATATTCAGATGTCGCGCATTTGTGTGCTGATTTATGGATGGGGACGTTTCATTCAATTTGTTTGCGTATTTTGCGGTCTAATTGCGCGTTCGCAGGATTAACACGTGATTTTTTAATTTATGGCGAAGATGAACAGCGGGCCGTTCTTAAACGCGTGATAACAAATCTGGGGTTGGATACCAAAGAATATAATCCATCAGATTGGGTCGATACAATTTCTGGGATTAAAGACAAAGGAATCACCGATTTTAATAAAATGTCGCTGGGGGAAAATACACGTAAAATTTTGGTCGAATATAATAATGAATTGGTGCGTGCAAATGCGATTGATTTTGGTGATATTATTTTATACGTGTTGCGATTGTTTGAATCCAGCCCTGATGTTTTGAATAAATACCAGCGGCAATTCAAATATATTCTGGTCGATGAATTCCAAGATACAAATGCGGCGCAAATGGCATTGCTGAAAATGTTAACAGCTGGGGTTGATAATCCGAATATTTGTTGTGTCGGCGATGATGATCAATCTATATATTCATGGCGTGGCGCCGAAATAAAAAATATTTTAGAATTTGAAAAAAATTATCCAAATGCAAAAATAATTCGCCTGGAAACAAATTATCGCAGTACTGGGAATATTCTGGGTGCCGCAAATTCGTTGATAAAAAATAATACAGGCCGATTAGGCAAAGATTTACGAACGGCACCGAATGTTGATATGGGCGAATGCTTATATGTGTTCACTGTGGCGTCTGATTGGGACGAAGCGCGCTTTATTGCCGATATCATCATGAAAAATAACGCGAATAATTATTCTGAATTTGCGATATTGATTCGCGCGGGGTCTTTGTCGCGAACATTCGAAGAAGAATTTTCGTCTAAACAGATTCCGTATAAATTGGTCGGTGCAACAAAATTTTATGACAGAATGGAAATACGCGATGCAATTGCGTATGTGCGTTTGTTGGTATATCCGTTTGATAATTTATCTTTCGAAAGAATTATTTCTAAACCGCGGCGTGGTTTTGGTGATGCGGCGATTGCGAAACTGCGTGATAGCGGGACGAATTTAATGGACGGATTAAAAAATGCAAAACTGTCAAATTCTCAACGGGCCAAGGCAGATGAATTTTTGCATGCGTTTGATTTTGATTGGCAGAATATGGCCCCAAAAGATGCGGTGCAACAATTGTTGGAAAATTCGGGCTATATAAATATGTGGCGTCAATCCAAAGATGTTGATGCGAACGAACGTATAGAACACATTCGTGAACTGATTTCGTCGGTTGTTGCAAAATATGATTCGTTGCCAGAATTTTTAGAGCATGCTGCATTGATGATGACGGACGACAATGATAATGAAATCGAAGATAAAAATGTTGTTTCAATAATGACAATTCATGCCGCCAAAGGTCTAGAATTTAATACTGTATTTTTGCCTGCATGGGAAGAGGGTATTTTCCCAAATGAAAAATCCACCCAAGAAGGCGATTTAGAAGAAGAACGCAGATTGGCATATGTCGCGATAACGCGTGCGCGTGTGCGTGTGATTATAACGAACGCGATGGTGCGGTCTATGTTTGGACAGCGTCTTTATCAATCGCCATCGCGTTTTATTGGTGAAATAGATGAACGTTTTGTAAATGTAAACGGGGAAAAACACACCGTACACGACGAACCTGCACCACGTCATTCGCGTCGCAAAAATACGACGATTAAATCATCAGCTGTGGGAAAAATGGTTTTGCATAACGAAATGGGGTCGGGTGTTGTAATTGCTGAAGATGGCGATATCTTAACAATTGCTTTTAAGACCAAGGGTATAAAAAACGTCGCGCGAAATTTTGTTAAGTTTATATAAAAATTATTTTTTCTTAATCCAATCTTTGAAAAACATTCCACCAATTTTTTTAGCGTCACCCAATAATGTTTTTGCATCGCTTTGTAATTTGGTTCCAAAAGAATTATCAATCTTGCCGCCAATTTTCTTTGAATATTCGTCGGCTTTGTTTGCCAAATATAACACCAAACAACCTGTTAATAACGCGGTCATAGATGCGGCCACAGAATATGTATGGTCGCCGTTTAATGCGATAATATTTGACAATAATACCGCGCATATCGAAATAATAATTGATAAACTGACAAAATATATTGTCGCATTTATAAACGCAGCAATCACATCAGACAATTTGAAATTCGCACTATTAAATATTTTTGATAAACCAGTGAACAGTTGGCCTGCATAATTGCTTTCAGATGTTTTTGGCAACGATTCTGAAATGGCAGTGAACGGTAACATCAAAAGTTTCAAAAATAAATCTGTCACAACACCCAATGTCATAAACGCATATTTGAAAATACATTTTATAAATACGAATATTGATACTGCGCCAATAAATATCGCAGTAATGCTATGTGTGAATCCGTACAGCATCCATTGAAAGCCTGTGGCGGTGGCATGATAAAAATATGTCGATATGCGCCCCGGCAGACACATAATGTTTGCAGCCGCATTTGCATCTATTAATAATTTGCCAGTATTGTGTGCGTCAACATATTGATGTATAACCGCACACGTATCAGGAATATCGACATTATACATCTGGCCCGTAGTGTTCAAAATAAAATCAGACAGATATGTTCCGATTGACATAATTGGCCCGATTATCATAGCGAATATCTTTGCCGGCCCATAATCCAAAATCATCATCCATACGGCGATAATGATGCCTGTTTTGAATATATCGTATAATGTTTTTTTATAATTACCTGAATCACGAATTAATTTGTATGCCTCTAATCCAATCCAAAGCGCATACATAACAAATAAAAATATTATTGCAAAAGGAACAAGTGAAATCTGTAATATGCCGTTTATATCATAAAGTGCCTTCATCAACGCCAGACCGATTTTAACTTCGATTGGGACAAAGGTTGGTGATTTGATATCTGTTTCAAACTTGTTTTGAAATTGCGTGACATCAGAAGACAGAGATTCTGAAAATTTTTCCATATTATCTTGGTTAATCCATGCACCATATTCGCCGACATCGCCCAACGGTTCGTTACCTGCGGCATAGGTTGCACCGCAAATGCAAACGACGCATAAAACGCTAATCAATAAAGATTTAAGTTTTTTTATTATTTGCATTTTATTTTTTCCCTTTGTCGATTGTCTCTTTGACCTTGGCATATATATTATACGGCGCATTCACGGTTGTTTTACCAAAATCTTTCAGCCATTGACCATAATCGAATTTTTCTTTGCCAACCGGCGTCAATAGTTTATCAATTTGTGGTGATATAATCCAAAAATACAACAGCGCAACACCAATCATAAACAGCAAGAAATTAAATCCGTCGTCCATAAAATCAAATGCGTGTGGATATTTTGCTTCAACCACTGCGCGTTTATTATCGAAACAGTTTTTGAATGTCGCTTTATCTATGTTACCGTCGATAATGGACGCGTGTTCGCAATAAGAAAATACATCATACACGGCCGCAGATTGTCCTGATAATGTTTCGTTTTGGGCATTATTCAACAGTGGTGGTAAAATAGTTGTGAATCCATATTCGGTTGCTGAAAAATATACAATCGCATATATAATACAAATTTTCAGACTGATTTTAATTATGCTGACCGCGGAATTTATCAACATAGATATCGCAGAATTTAATAATCCTTTGGCCAGTTTCCAGATTTGTTCAAATGCGGCCGCGGCCAACAAAAGCGGCATAAATATAATTATGAATATTAATTTGAAAATCACGCTTAAAACTTCGAATAACAAATTAAATCCGATGATTAAAAACATTATTACCAATGATAAACCGGCAATCCACGTGAAAACACCACCGCCCATGTCCATCCATGCATAATTCATTAAAGCAAACCCGCCGCCAGCGCCCGCCAACATCACAGTATTCAAATTCCCAATCACACACATAAATGGTTTTAATACAGGATTCAAAATATCTTCGTCTGATTGCGCAGTTGTCGCCATATCACATTTACCGCCGCTGACAACGCCAGTTGCCGCCATTGATAACATAGAACCGATATACATAACCGGTGTCACTGTTAAATTAGTTGTTGTTCGTAACGCCCCAGTCCCCGACCAGTTTAATGCGCCAATCAATGCACCTGCAATTAAAATACGGACGCCATTTTTCCATATCTTGTCGAACCATTTTTTGAAATTTAATTTAGGTGTGTTTTTTGTTAAATCAGTGATATCTTTGCTGGTCGCGTTTTCGCGAAAGAATTGCACAGTATGAAATATTATGAAAATTCCAAACCCAACCGCCATCAATATCCATAACGTATGAACAATTCCTTGCCAAAACATTTCTGTGGTGCGCCCTAAAACTGCAAACAAATCGGCGATATATCCACATAAGAAACACCCTGGGACACCTGTTTCAATCGGACGTGTAGATTCTATTTGATGCATAAAATTATCAACGCTGGTGTACGATAACGACGCGCCACCAATTGACGACGACAAATACCAAATCCCGACGCCCAATATAATTGCGCCTATAACGATTTTGAAACCTTTTTCAATCAACCATTTTTTTATCATTTTTTCTTTTCTTCCGATGTTTTAACAGAATCAGGATTTATCACGGCTGTTGCCAATTTTTTCGCATTATCTGCAATCAACGATGTCAATTTTAACATGTTTTCGCCTGCTTCTTTGGATAACGAATCGTTTTGTGACAGATTAAATACAGACAAAATCTTTTTTGTAATTTCGGGAATTTGATCTGCAATATATCGTATCACATAAACCAAAACAATAGCACCCGCAAAAGTAATTTGCATTGCATTTGAATTTTCTAAATCAAAATCGAACAGTGATTCGTATGATGCGTTCATTGAATTTAGGTCCATTCCATTTGATTTCAAAAATCCGCTGATAATCATCATTATGATAGTATATGTTAAAATAGTTGATGCCACAGACACAATTGCATTTATCAGATTTTTTATTTGGCCAGAACCTAAATCCCCGCCTAAACTTTTCATCCAGCCCGGTAAATTAGATGCGCCTTTGAATATAAAGAAAACCAATGACAATGGGAAAAAGAATGCGAACAATGCCATTGCTAAAATTATATCCATAAAACAGAAAGAATATTTAATAAATAATCGGACAAAATTATACGTCAACAACAATCCGATAAAACATACAATTATATGTTTTATAAGTGACCCAATCCATAATAAATCTGATATAGAAAACGAAGCATCAATAATCCCGATTCCCATTTTTATATAAACTTGGAAATTAGTAATACTGGTTTGAATCAGTTGTAAAACAGTGTCACGCAATTGCGGGGTAAAAAATCCATTATTGTCTAATTGAATTGGTGTGTAATCTGTGGCAACAACATAATCAGGTGGCAACATGCTTTGTGAAAAACCCAATGTCACTAACGCAACAGGTTCGAATGTTATCTTTGAAATAAGTTTTGGAACCGTTAACCCCAACCCCAATAATGATAATGCAACCAAAGATTTTATTAAAACAGGTTTAATAGATTTTGTGAACAACGCATCTGTTTTCGGGGCTTTTAAATTTTGCCATACGACATTGATAACATAGAATGTAAATAACACGCAAAAGATAAGAATGCCAAAAACAGTCAATTTTTGATACATTGCTGCGCCGGCGTTCGACACAATAGAAAACAGATTGTCGAACACGCCACATGCCCAGCATTGAACAACATTTCCAACAAATAAATTGCCTATATCTTGCATAATGTTTTATTTCTTTCCTGCTATCTTTTTGCCTGCCTGCCAAATGTTTTTTATTGTGCTTGGGGCCGATTTTGCTTTGCCCCATATTACTTTCGCGTCCCCTGTCACATTGTTGTAAAGATTACGCGATGTTCCTTTGGTGTATAAATCTAATCTTTCGCGTGTCTTTTTGAAAATGTTTTGCATCAAAAAGAACGTTAATAATGACGATATCCACAAAATAGAATGTTGCCCAAAATTCATAGCCGTATTTGTAATCGCAGGAACATTAGAAGACGCAACGCCACCGGCGGCAACAACAAATACAGATGATGACCAATTAAACAATGCACGTACCAATGCGATGTTTATGCACAATATAAATGCACATGCAATCATGGTAATAACCAATTTTTTCAGTGCGTCTATGATTTGACTGAACGCTGGCAATACATCAATCCATTTGTCTGATTTTTTTGCCACCCATACCAACACATTGAACGGATACATAATCAGTGATAAACAAAAATCAAATATCGCCTGAATGATAAGCAGCGCCATAAATAAATTCGCAGATATAAACGCACTAAGCAGCATTATACCCGTGATAATATTTAATATGCTTTCGCCGCCGTGCGGAATCAGAGTCATCAAACCGGCCAGACCGCTTCTTAAAAAATCTAAGCCATATTTTATGATGCGATTGTTTTCTTTTGAAATGATATACACAGGTTGAACCAAAAAATCACAACTGCGTTTGGAAATCCAACCCTGTTCTTCGATAGATGCAGGACATGCCGGTGCATCTGCGGCATCAAAAGTTGAATGGTTTATTGTTTTTAAAATGCTCTCTGTGTATATGGAACCAAATTCCAGAAAAGGATTAACCAACCAATTGGTCACGTATATAGGTTTGATTTGTAACAACACAACAATCGCAACAATGGCACGAATGCACGGTTTCGTCACATTTTCAGCCACAGACCATCCGGTCAGTTTTCCGCCCCACATTTCACCGCCATCTGAAAAACCTAGAAAAGAAAGCCAATCTTTTGGTAAATATAATTTTACAAGATACAATCCGATATAAAAACCCAAAAACGCATAAATCAAGATATAGATTAATCCTGTTCCGTTGCCAACGAAATATTTATATAGCGATGTTGCGATGTTCATCATTGATTCAAGGACCAAAGGAACAAACGGTGCCAGATTATATGCGTCCAGTATATTTGCATGTGCCGGTTCCATGAATAAACCGCACGCAAAAAATACCGCCCCAATAATTATTGGGATACGCCGAAAAAATCGCGATATGTGCGGTTTTGAATTAAACATTCTCTCTTTTATATATTTTGTTTATTGAATTATATCACATTTATAATAATTTATGGTATAATTAAAATCATGAAATCGTTAAAAAAGTTTTGGGCGTTTTTGATTGCACTGTTTCCATGTGGCGCATGGGCGTTGGCACCATTGGCCATTGGCGCAATTGCGGCCGGCGTCGGGATTGTTGGTGTTTCTATATGGCGCAGCGTTTCCCCCGTTAATATGCAGGACGCATTGGATTTCTTTTCATCGTGTTGGACGTGCCAAATATTCTCAGATGTTATGATTTCAATGTCTAATTTATTGCCGGGGGTATATCACGCGTTGGGATTGGTTGTTATTCCAATGTCTGCAACATTGTTGGCGATTTTAATCGCATGGCGTTTGTCTTCTAATATGATAAACAGAAAAATGGAAGATAGTTCCAAAATTATCGGGAATTTCAGCACGTATGTCGTAAAAATGACTGTATTGATTGGTTTACTGGTGATGCCGTTGCCGCGTTTGATAACGAATGTTTTTATTGAACCTGCATTAACCATTGGTACGTCGTTTGATTACATAGTTTCGGATAATGATACTTTTTCTGAATGTATGATTGCGTCTGCAATTGCAGATCCTGTATCTGTATCAAGTGCGGCGTCCGAATACGGTGCTTTTTCGCCGAAATTGCGGCACCAATTGGCATGTCAGGTTGCAAATGTTCACCAAATAACAGGTCTAGGAATGACCGTTGGTTGGACAATTATGAATATGGCATTCAATGAAGAATACCAGCATAAGATTTTATCGAATGTTCCTATATTTCCAAATGTTCCATTAATATTGGCTGGGTTTTTGATATTGGCGTTGTATTTTTACGCGCTTTTGCCAATACCGTTATATTTCTTAGAGATTTTTATAAAATTATCTCTGGATTTAGTAATGTTGCCTTTGATGTTAATGGCATGGATGTTTGACGAAGACGCGTTTGCTGTATTTCCAAAAGGTGGCCAGACGATTCGCCAAATGATAGATGATGTAATCAAAGCGGTTGTCGGAATCGCACTGACAGTGGTGTTTTTGGCGTTTTCAATTATGTTTTTGAACGCATCTTTTGGTAGTTGGTCTGGGGCAGATGTTTTGGCCAATGCAATTGCACAAAACGATTCGAAAATTTTGATGGACGGCTTGGTTTTACAGAATGACAGCATTATCACAGCGATTCTGATGGGTATATTTATTGCTATGTTTATGACGATGATACCGCAATTGACAGAAATGCTGTTTAACATAAAAATCTCAGATAAATACTATCAAACTGCAAAAAAAGATTTAGATTTAATGTGGAAAAACCTTAAAAAATGGGCGGACGCCATAAAAAAATAAAAAATCAAGTAGTTTATTTAACAACCCCCACTTTTTTATTCAAACCGAATCTGATATAATTCACAGTGATGAGAAAGTTTCCGATTCTTTATTGGCCACAAAAAACAACTGGTGATGCGGATTACCAGTTATCGCGTAAGGTTATAAATGCGGCAACTGGGCTGATGCCGGACGTTGTTTGTGACGATTTAGATATTGCTGCTATTTTCGATAAAAACCCAGATGCAACCATATATTATCCTGTGTTTTGCGAATCGACGGGTTGGTGGGGCGAATTATTGGGTGGTGGTGGCGTCATTGTGGAAAAGATAATCGTATCGCCCGAATGCCAATTAATGGTGATTGTTGCCGAAGAAAACGTCAAATTACATGGGACCAACCAATTGTTGGCAGCCGAAATCCATCCAACCAGTGGATTTTTCAAGAAAATGAATTCGTCTATCGCGACTGTTGCAGATATGTTGGCCACTGATGCGGGGACTATATTGGCACTGTTTTCTGGTAAAAATCAGAACCAATTTATAAATATTTTGGAATCTACTGGGAATTCATATTTGGGCTGTATCGGGCAATATTGATTTTTTTAATTTAACTTGATTTTACGAAAAAAACAGGTATAATCCTTGCGCTATTCAATGTAATAAATAAACAAAGGACATATACGATGAAACAAGGAATTCATCCAGAATATCATGAAATAAACGTCACAACAACCGACGGAAAGACTGTAAAAATGTATTCTTCGGTTAAAAAAGATTTGGTTTTATCCACGGATAATTTGAATCATCCGGCGTGGACTGGCCAACGTAATAACGAAGGTGTCAAAGGTAAACGCGCGGCAGAATTCAAAAGCAAATTTGCAGGATTTAAATTCTAAATTTAATTTCAGGTGCGAAATATGGATTTGCTGATTAAAGGTTCAACGGAATTAAACAAGATGTTTGCGGCGTTGCAAAACACTGCGTCTGGTTTGCGCCACGATTTCGGCGAAGTTGAAAATCTTCAGCAATCTTTATCTGGGGCGCGTGATTTTGTAGCCAAAGCGTCGAATCGAATCGAAGAAAGCATTCTTAACGATTTGCAACTGGTTCGCCCAAGTGCCGGTTTGTTGACGCCGAATGTGTCGAAAACAGGCGACGGACGCGATGAATTTGTGTTGGCCTTGTCTGGGGCGGCAAATTTTGTTCGTGGTAATTCGCATTTTGCAATTTCGCTGGCTTTGCGTACAAACGGTGAAACAAAAATCGCGTTGGTTTATTCACCAATTGATGAACGGTTGTATTATGCCGAAGCGGGCAACGGTGCATATGTGTTTTCTGCATATCATTCTGAAAAGATTCGCGTGTCTAATTTGAAAGAAGCAGGCGATTTGACAATCGGATATAATACGATTGGTGTGCGTCCTGTTGTGGCGGGCAATGCGCGTGAAACAGGTTGCCCTGCATTGGATTTTGCATGGGTCGCTGCTGGTAAAATGGACGCATTTGTGTCTGATCCGTTGGATTATGCGGAAATGGCGGCGGGCGAATTATTGGTTCGTGAGGCGGGCGGCAAAGTATTTGAACGCGCCGGCGACATAATCGCAATGAATGGAATCGTAGAAATATAAATTTATAACCGGCGTTGCCGGTTTTTTTTATTGAAACATTACTTGCAAATTATAAATATTTAACATAAAATTCATTTTATGAAATTCAATAAGATTTTTCATTATGTTATCGGTGTGATATTTTGGTGTTTCGTCGCGGCAATCGCCGGATTGGCGACACTGGTTTTGATATATGGGAATGATTTGCCTGATTATAAAAACCTTGCAACATATGCACCACCTGTGGCGACACGTCTTTATGCTGCGGACGGTTCTTTGTTGATTGAATATGCCGCAGAACGCCGTGTTTTCATTGATTTTGAAGATATGCCGAAACAGTTGATAAATGCTTTTGTTGCGGCCGAAGATCAAAATTTCTGGACGCACCCTGGGATTGATATGCGCGGAATTGTGCGTGCGACATTGAATAATACAATGCGTTTGTTTGGGTTTAATAAAAAATTTACTGGTGCATCGACCATCACACAACAGGTTGCAAAAAATTTCTTTTTAACATCTGATCGAACAATATCACGAAAAATTAAAGAGGCTATATTGGCCCTGCGTCTGGAACGTAGTTTTTCAAAACAACACATAATGACATTATATTTGAACCAGATATTTTTAGGCGCACGTGCATATGGTGTTGGTTCGGCGGCTTTGATGTATTTTAATAAGCCGGTCAAAGATTTATCGTTATCTGAATGTGCATTTTTGGCGTCATTGCCAAAGGCACCAAATGATAGAAATCGTGCAGTTGAACGTCGTAATTATGTTTTGGGTCGTATGGTCAAAGACGGATTCATCACAAAACAAGAGGCGGATATTGCGGCGGCTGAACCATTAAATATAAATTCAGGATTTACTGAACAAATGGAAATGGATTTCCAATATTTTGCGGAAGATGTTCGGCGTAGTTTGTTGGATCAAATCGGTCGTGAAACCCTTTATAACGAAGGTTTATATATAAAAACAACAATTATACCTGAATACCAGCGTGCGGCGGCAACCGCGTTGGCCAAAGAATTAGATGCTTTTAATAAAAATAGGGGGGACGGCGAACAAAAACTCCAAGGCGCAATTATTGCGATGAATCCACATACGGGACGCATTTTGGCGATGGTTGGGGGACGTTCTTTTATTGAAAGTTCTTTTAACCGTGCAACTCAGGCGTATCGTCAAATTGGTTCTACGATTAAACCATTTGTGTATTTGGCTGCGCTGGAAAAAGGTTATGGCCCACAAACATTGATATTAGATGCGCCGGTTGTTGGTTGGCGTGAAAATAACAAAGAATGGAAACCTGAAAATTACGATAGAAAATTTTTAGGCGATATTACTTTGCGTTTTTCATTAGAAACGTCACGGAATGTTCCAACGGTGCGCCTTGTCGAAGATATTGGTGTTCGTGATGCAATTGAAACAGCGCAACGTTTCGGGGTTTATCCTAAAAATTTAGAGGGCGGCCGGTTAAACGAATCTTTGGCGTTGGGGTCGGGTGAAACGACGTTGGAAAAGTTAGTTTTGGGATATTCCGCATTTGTTAATGGCGGACGCGCTGTCCAACCACGAATGGTTGATTACATAGAAGATAGATACGGTAATGTCATTGGTGGGCAATCGCATAAACAAATCGAATGGAATCCAGAACTTTTGCCGCCACAATCAGATGAATTTGGCGAACCATTATCTGATGCGCAAAGTTTATATCAAATTGTTTCGATACTCCAAGGTGCGGTGGAACGCGGCACTGGGAAACAGGCACGTGTTTCGGGGCATACTATCGCGGGCAAGACAGGGACAACGAATCAGGTCAAAGATGTTTGGTTTGTCGGATTTTCTAAAAATTTAATAGCTGGCGTCTATTTGGGTTATGATACGCCCGAACCATTGGGCAAAGGTGCCGGTTCGCACATGGCGGCACGCGTGTTTGCTGATTTTATGAAAACAGCATTACAAAATGAAAGCAATCAACCGTTTCCTGTGCCTGATGGATTAACATTTGTTCGTGTGAACCGTAATTCTGGGGTTGCGGCTGCGCAGGATCCAAACGGTATTATTATAAACGAAGCGTTCAAATCTGGGCAAAAACCAAATCCGGCCAAGGTATCAGATGATACAAATCAAAAACCTATGCTTGGCGGAATATTTTAGAAAATATTATACATATATTCTTTTATTTAGATTGATTTTTATGATAAAATATTCAACATAGAAGTAAAAGGAGATTTTTATGCTGACTGATTTTATGATAAATCGCGGTTATCAATTTTTTGTAAGCGGTTGGGTGCAATTCGCGGCCGCGTTTGGAATGTCTTTCCTGATTATGTTGATATTCGGAAATAGTTTTATCCGTTTGATGCGTAAAATTCAGGGCCATGGTCAACCAATCAGCGAAAATGTCCCACTTGAACATCGCAAGAAAGCAGGCACACCGTCAATGGGCGGGATTTTGATAATAATTGCTATGTTGGTGTCTGCGCTGCTGTTTATGCCGATGAATAATACAACGGGTTGGATTGCGATTGCTGCACTTTTGATGTTTTCTTTCATTGGTTTTGCAGATGATTATAAAAAAATCAAAAGCCAATCCAAGAAAGCAGCAAACGGTTTGTCACCATCAATGCGTTTAGGATTAGAGGCGATATGTGTAATCGCATTGGCTTATTTTATAAATAAAACTATGCCGGGCTATGTGCCGAATTTGTCGATAGTTTTGGGTTCCAGTGTGGTTTTACCGTTGGATAGTTGGACAATTGGTTTCATATTTGGTGTCCCGTTAACATTGGGATTTTTGTATTACGTGTTTGCGTATTTCGTTATATGTGGTTCTGCAAATGCGACGAATATCACAGACGGTCTGGACGGAATGTTATCAAAATTATATCTGCCGGTTTTGATTGTTTTGACGGTCGCGTTATATGGCGCAACCAGAATTGGTTTCATGGACGCAGTTATGTTTTTACCAGAAGCCAGCGCGCTCTACGCCCCGTTGGGTGCGGCGTTTGGCGCGGTAGCTGGATTTTTGTGGTTCAATGCAAAACCTGCATCTATATTTATGGGCGACGTTGGATCTTTGGCATTGGGTGGATTTATGGGAACTGTTGCGATGTTATTAAAATCTGAAATCATTATGGGCGTTGCCGCAGGTATGATGGTTTTGATTTTGCTGTCTTCGTTTATTCAAACAATGTGTTTCAAAATAACGCGTAAAATCACGGGAACGGGACGTCGTGTGTTCTTGCGCGCGCCGTTGCATCATCATTTCGAAGAATTGGGTTGGCCGGAAACAAAGATAGTAGATAGATTTTTTGTGTTATCTATATTGTTTTCGGGTTTGGCCTTGGTTTTGTTAAAATTTGCATAAATCACAGAAAGGTTTAACCACGATGTTAAGAATCACACGCAGCGAAGAAAGCAAATTAACCAGTTGGTATTTTGAAATAGATCGTGGTCTGTTGGGGTGCATTCTTATATTGATAGTGATTGGTTTATTGGCGGTCGTTTCCGTCGGAGCGGCCGAAGCCGCGCATAAGGGCGACCCATGGTTTTTCTTTCTTAAAAAGGCTTTGTTGCCGTATTCTATGGGTTTTGTCGCGCTGTTCGGATTCAGTATGTTGAATAAAAAACAAGTGATTCGAATATCGATTGTCGGATTAGTGTTGGGTATTATCGCGCTGTTATTCACGTTTATCAATAAACACCCAAAAAACGGTAGTTTGCGCTGGTTCTATATGGGCGGATTCAGTTTTATGCCGTCTGATTTTTTAAAGCCATTTTTTGTCGTGTTGACTGCGTGGTTTTTATCAAAAATGCACAAAGTTTACGGCAGTGATATTTTTATGAACAAAGACGCTTTCAAATTCAAACTGATAAGTTGGTGGCCATATGCTATATTGTTCGCAATTTGTATAGCGCTGATATTTATGCATCCCGACGTTGGAACTGCTTTGCTATACACCGGTGTGTTGGCGATAATGTTATTTGTTGCGGGTTTCCCATATAAATTCTTACCGGTGATATTCAGTGTATTTGGTGTGATGGCCGTTGCTGCATTGACATTTATGCCGCATATTAAAAAACGTGCAGCGCATATATTTGATATTGCCCGCGATAGTCAGGCATGGTATTCAATCAATTCTATTCGTCATGGCGGATTATTCGGCAGTGGTGAAGAAGCATACGTCAAAGAAGTATTACCTGAATCAACGAACGATTTTGTTTATTCTGCGATTGCCGAAGATTGGGGCGCAATCAGTGCCTGTGCATTGGTTGTGTTGCTGTTCGTGATTTTAAGTAAATTGATTAAACACGCATCGATGGCCAAAGATGATTTTGTTGTCTATGCTGTGGCGGGTGCGGCGGCATTATTCGGCGGACAAATTTGCTTTAATTTGATGACGGCATTGCATTTGGTAATTGACAAAGGAATGACGTTGCCTTTTGTTTCATATGGTGGTGTGTCTTTCGTTGTATTTTGCATTCTGTTTGGTATAACGTTGGCATTAATACGCGAAGATACATGGAATAATTAAATTTAAGGGGGCAAATAATGAAAATATGGATTGCAACAGGTGGCACCGGCGGACATGTTTTTCCCGCGCTTAGTGTCGCAAATGAATTAGCAAATCGCGGACATAAAATAACTATATCATGCGATAGCCGCGTTGTGAAAATGGTTCGTGACGGAAAACCAAAGTCTGCAAAAATGGCGTTTGTTTGGGCGTCTGGCGTCGGTGCAAAATCAAAAATCAAACAAATTATCGCGTTGTCAAAGATTGGTTTATCTGCAATCGCGTTATCGTTGCGGTTTATGATTTTTCGACCACAACGATTGGTTGCGTTTGGCGGATATGCATCTGTGCCGGCGGTATTCGCAGCGCATTTGTGGAAAATACCAACATATTTGCACGAACAGAACGCGGCAATCGGTCGCGCGAATAAATTTTCGTTGCGCTGGGTTAAAACTTTGATGCTTAGTTTTCAAAACGTTTCCGGTATGCCGAACAAATCAACCGCAGAAATCATTTATACCGGTTTGCCGGTGCGTTCTGATTTCTTGAAATCGTCAAACGCGCCGTTGAAACACGAAAATAAAATATTGGTGACCGGCGGTTCATTGGGGGCCCAGATTTTGGACGAAATAGTCCCAGTTGCAGTTGCAAAAATGAAAAACAAAAAAATATTTATAACGCATCAAACGCGTCCTGAAAACGTCGAAAAATTACAACGTTTTTATGCGGAACACAAAATTCGCGCAAATGTGTTGTCGTTTATTCACGATATGGCCGGCGCGATAGTCGATTCTGATTTGGTAATCGGACGCAGCGGTGCCAGCACGGTCATAGAATTGGAAACAATCGGGCGGCCTGCGATTTTGGTTCCGTTGAATATCAACCCCGATCAGGCGGCAAACGCGGCATCATTTGCAAAATTGGGTGGTGGTTTTGATGTGGCCCAGGATAAATTTTCGGCGAAATGGTTGACCGCAACATTAGACGAATTATTTGATAATCCGTCACGCCTTGATAAAATGGCGAAAAAATCGTATGTAGAAAATCTGGCGGTTCAAAAAATCGCCGACGTCGTGACAAAGTAATTCCCCGCCGCCGAAAAACAAACCCCGCCCTTGCGGCGGGGTCGCAGAGTGCGAGTAAAACGAAGCACGATGCGGGGACGGGTTAAATGTCATTTGTTTGGATTATTTATTTTTTCTGAAAATCCTTAGACCCGCCCCCGACTCGATTACGCCAAAGGGCTTATCTCGTCGGCCCCGCCGCAATGGCGGGGCAAAAGCGACAGTGGGGGTTACGGCTGCACAGGGACAAAAGATAATGGAACCTGAGTCGTGGCGTTGGTATCCCATGTTGTATATATCGTGGCACGTTGCGACGCAAATACATCCGCCACGGCCCCCGCAGTAACCAAACTAGAATCTTCTGAAACCACACTTGCAACATACCCGTTTCGAATTTCATTAGAAAACGCTGACTTATCTAACACATATTCGGACACACCGCTACTTTGATTACTAACCAAAATAAATTTATTTTGTTTGTCGTCAAACGAACTGTTTGTATTTTCAATTTCAGCATGTAAAGCTTCATACAAATCAGCATCTTCACGCTGAAACTGTTCAACAACATTATCTATTTGTTCACCAACAGTTTCATCCACTTTATTCACTGCGGCGATGGCATCGTTATAGGCCCCCTTAACATACGCGGTGGTGGCGATATGTGATTCGTCCGCCTGAGTCGGGGTTACGGTCACGTATGGTGCGTTGGCGGTTGCGACAACCGGATTTGATGACGCATGTGCCGGCCCGACGGCAACAACCGGATCGGTTGCATGTGCCCCGAACGGTAATGCGGCGATAATTGCGATTGATAAAATTCGTTTTGCTTTCATTTTCTTTCCCTCTTTTTATTAAAAATAAAGACCACCCAAAAATAGGTGGTCGAGGACTAGAAAAAGCAACAACTTAGTGCTCTCCGTAATCTTTCGGGGTTGGCCCCTTGGACATACATTACGGAATCCTCGACCGCTAGGTCAAGGATATTAACGACATAAAAACATCGGAAACTTTTTAGATTACGATGCCTTTACACCGAAGTTGTAAGGTTTTTCTAAGACCCCGAACCCAATCCCTTAGGTTCGATGTCAATTATAACACATCTGAAAACATTTTTGTATATAAAAATTTCCATAAATACAAAAAACAACTTTCGGGGTGTATTTTTTGCTTGCCACGGTTTCGCGATTTGTTCTATGATGAAATCAGGAAGGAAAGGAACATGCAACGTTTCACTATATTTTTATTTGTTTTTTGTGTTTATGCAAATGCCTTTGCAGGGCCGAATTTGCCGGTTGTTGACGTTTCGAATGGTTCAATATCTGCGCGTGCAATTTTCGGCGAAGAAATAATTCAACCGTCGCGCGTCGCGGTTACGCCATTGCCAAAATCGGTCGCAAAAAATTCTGAAAAAAAGTCAGAAAAAAAAGTTGTCGCGCGCACTGCAAAAAAAACAGGTGAACAAAAATTTGCAGGTGATGTATTAAAACCTTTGCGCCCCAGTTCTGATTTGTGGGCGAACAATGATGCGCCGTTGCGTATGCCACGTATGGACGAAATCGCTGTCATGCGCTCAGAGGCATTATTACCCGAAGAAAGTTTGGATTCTAAACCGACACCGCGCGTTGCGCAAAACAAGACACCGATTGCAACGCGTGAAACGTTAGATGAATTAAATGCATTGCGTAATGAAATTGCGCGCTTGAACGAACGTCAAAAACAGACAGAGGCGAATATTGCGATGGTTCGTGAACGTAATTCTGAAAAGCCTGAAAAAACAATCGCGATGGAAACTATGGTAAAACCACGCACAGACGGCGTAAATGTTCGTCGTGAAATTGTTCCGATGGAAACAACACGCGATGTTGTTATGCGTTCTGTGGCGGCGAAAAATACGGAACCAAAGATTGTTGCGACGGATAACAAGATGTCGAAAATGTCGCCGAACGAATTGAAAAAGGCGTTTAAGAAAACTTACCTTTCTGAAAACAAACATTTGTCGACATACCAAATCGATGACCGCTATGACGTGGCCAGTGATATGACATCGGAAATAGAAGGATTTTCCGCGCAACGCGATTTATCTGAAATGGACAGTGGTGTTCGCCCATTGGAAATCAAAATATCGTTTATGAATGGCGATGCGGGTTTGTCACGCGATAATTACACACTGCTTAGTGAAACTGCGTCAATCGTTGTGAATAATCCGAAACGTGCGATACAAATTGCGATTCCTGAATCTGTGACTCATAGCAAAGATGCGCGTAAATTGGCGGCGCGCAGATTGGCGATTGTTGAACAGGTTTTACGCGACACTGGTGTTGCCGACCAACGTATTGTGCCGGTATTGTCGCAACGCAGTGATGATGTTTTTGTATTGCGTATTATATCAGGTGATACTTTTGAAACATTGACCCAACAAAAACGTAATATGTTCGGGGATAGTATTTCTAAGAAAACATACAAAAGTATGGCGTGGTAAAAATATTTAATCGTCTTTGTAATTTCCTTTATCCGCCGATTTGTCCGATATGTGGTGAAAGCGTTATGTCGCACGGGACAATTTGTGCGAATTGTTGGAAATCTTTTAATTGGATATCAAACCCAAAATGTTTCAAATGTGGTTATCCGTTTCCTGCGGATTTGGATTTGGGGGCGCGGCCGCTTTGCCCACATTGTGCGGCCGGCGAATGTGATTTAGATTTTATTCGTTCTGCATGTGTTTATGATGATGTTTCTAAAAATATTATGTTACCGTTTAAACATGCGTCACAATTAAAATATCAAACAATGATGTCGCGCGCGATGATAAATGTTTTGCATGATTTGAATTTGAATATAGACGTTGTAATTCCGGTACCTTTGGCATGGCGTCGATTGTTTTATCGTGGCTATAATCAGGCGACATTATTGGCACGTCCGATTGCAAAACATTTTAATGCCTTTTTAGATGTTGATTCGATTTCGCGTAAATATAAACCGGACATGGGACATAAAACAACAAAACAGCGTCGTCAAAATGTGCATGGTGTTTTCAAAATTATTGATAAAAATAAAATCAAAGGTAAAAAGATTTTGTTGGTTGACGATGTTATGACATCGGGTGCAACATTTTATGAATTAAATCGCATTTTACGTAATGCGGGCGCGACCGCTGTGTACGCTGTTTCGTTCTGTCGCGTTGTTCATTCGATTTAATTTGTAACATTGCACAAAGATTTTTGTAAAAAATTTGCGGTTTCTAATTCGTTTGAATTCATTGTTTGAACGGTTTCTTGCAAATCTATTTTTTCTTTGCAAACATTGATGATGTCCAACATGTCTTTTTGATTGCCGTCCAGTGGTCGTGAATTTGTTTCGTCCCATTTCACAGACAACAAATTTTTTCCGTTCACATAAATACTATAATTGTTTGTCGCCCAACCATTATCTACGGACAATATTTCGCGTCCGTCGCGATTAAAAATTACGTATTTATCGCCAGTGCTGTTTTTTATATGCGTCAACAAATTGTTGTGAATAGATTCTTTGATAAGTATTTTCAGGATTTTGTTCATATTATTTTCTCCCACTGTTCGTTTCGTTGAAATAGTATGCTTTTCAAAGCGTTTTTTCACTAGGAATCTTTTGTTTTTCAACCACTTGATTTTGCGTTTTTTATTGTGTAAAATCTAGGTGTTTATAAATATCAGAGGACACAAATGAATATCGATTTAGGTAAAAACATAGATACGCGTGATTTAGAAACCAGAATTCAAAACTTTTGGGATTCTAATAATTTTTGGGAAAATGATGTAAATAGTAATAAACGCCCATTCTGTATTATGATGCCGCCACCAAACGTGACGGGAAATTTGCATATGGGGCATGCGCTTGATAACGTGTTGACTGATATTATTTGCAGATATAAACGTATGGCTGGGTTTGATGTGTTGTGGCAACCGGGGACTGATCATGCATCAATCGCAACCCAATTATTAGTAGAACGTGATTTGTCAAAACGTGGCATAAACCCACATGCACTATCGTTGAATGAAAAATTAGATTACGCATGGAAGTGGAAAGCGGACAAAGGTGGCCAAATCCTGAATCAATTACATATCTTGGGCGTGACGCCGGTATGGAAACGCGAAAGATTTACTATGGACGAAGGTTTGTCGCGCGCCGTCACTAAATTGTTCGTCAAAATGTATAACGAAGGTTTAATTTATCGCGAAAAGCGTCTTGTAAATTGGTGTCCAAAACAGCAAACGTCTGTGTCTGATTTGGAAATCGAAACGCGCGAAGAACACGGAAAATTTTATTATTTCAATTATCCGTTAAAAGATGGTGGATTTATTGAAATTGCGACGACGCGTCCTGAAACTTTGTTCGGGGACAAAGCGATTGCAATTCATCCTGAAAACGAAAAATTGAAACATTTGATTGGGAAAAAGGCGATTATTCCGTTAACAAATATTGAAATCCCAATTATCGGTGACGTTCATGCCGACCCAGAAAAGGGAACTGGTGCGGTGAAAATTACACCGGCACATGATTTTGATGACTGGGAAGTAGGGGTTCGCCATAATCTGGAACCGCTTTGCATTTTGACGCCGGACGCGAAATTGAATAATGAATCTGTGATACCTGAAAAATATCGCGGCATGGATAGGTATGTTGCGCGCAAGGCTATTGTTGAAGATATAGAGGCGGCCGGCCTGATGACCAAGATAGAAGATAAAATCATTCCAACGCCATATTCACAACGTGGTCAGGTTCCGGTTGAACCAACTTTGACGACACAATGGTTTGTGGACGCTGAAAAGTTAGCACAACCTGCAATTGCGGCGGTAGAGGCGGGCAAAATAAAGTTCTTGCCGGAACATCGTTATAATTTGTTTATGGCATGGATGCGTGAAATTCGCCCGTGGACTATTTCGCGTCAGTTGTGGTGGGGACATCATATTCCTGCATGGTATGACGCAGACGGAAATGTTTATGTCGCAGAAAGCGAAGAAGAAGCAATCAAACAATCGGGCGGAAAAACATTAACACGTGACCCAGACGTTTTGGATACTTGGTTTTCGTCTGGATTGTGGCCGTTTTCGACATTGGGCTGGCCAGATGTGACAGACGAATTAAAGAAATATTATCCGACTGATTTGTTGTACACTGCGGCGGATATTATATTCTTTTGGGTTGCGCGTATGGTGATGATGGGGATGTATGTTATGGGCGACGTTCCATTCCATACTGTGAATTTCCACGGTTTGGTTTTGGACTCTAAGGGACAAAAGATGTCGAAAACCAAGGGCAACGGAACCGACCCATTAGATGCAGTTCAAAAATTTGGTGCCGACGCATTGCGCTATTGGATTGCGACTGCGCCAATCGGAACGAATTTAAGATACAGCGATGACGAAGTAAAACGCGGTTCAAAATTATTGACTAAATTATGGAACGTTGCGAAATTTGTGTTGATGTATTTGACAGATTTTGATCCGAAAACTGCGTCGGCGGTTTCTGTTGAAAATCGCTTTGTCGAAGATAGATGGGTTTTGTCTGAATTGAATCATGCAATTGCAGAAACGCGTAAGAATTTGGATAAATATGATAATTATAATGCGCGGTCTGCGATTGATACGTTCTTTTGGGATATATTCTGTGACCAATACATTGAATTTATCAAAGACAGATTTTGGTCGCCTGAAAAATATAGTGCCGAATCTAAATTGGCGGCACAATGGACATTGTTCACTGTGTTGCGTACGATAATTGGTCTGTATGCGCCATTTGTTCCATTTATTACCGAAGAATTATGGCAAAAGATTTATCGTGAATACGAAGGCGGCGAAACATTACACTTGACCGCATACCCAGAGGTAAAATCTGAATACGATACAGACGTTTCACAAATGGATATCGCATTGAACATTTTGAAAAATGTTCGCGGGTTGCGTACAGAACGTAAAATTGGTAACGGCGCAAAATTGGAAACTTTAACAATTCCATCGGATACACCGGAAATTTTACATGGGCTGATTAAATCTGCATCGCGTGCGAACGAAATCATTTTGGGTGACAAAATCGATTTTGTTGTTGCACAAAATAATGAACAGTAAAATCATAACCACGGGGGGAGATTATGGTATCAAAACTGGTTGAAACACATGCATTAAAAGCGTATCAATGTGACCGCTATGGTTTTATGCGGCCAATTATGTTGATGAATGAATTGCAGGGATTGGCGGACAAACATGCAACTATGTTGGGGGCAGGGCGTGATTATTGTATTGCGCACGGTATTGCATGGGTTGTCACACATTATTTCATTGATATAATCGATATGCCACACAGCGGTGAACAGTTAACATATTCTACGTGGCCGTCGGTATCGGGTGCGGTAAAATCAGAACGTGATTTCGAAATCCGTGATGAAAACGGCAAATTAAAAATTCGTGCAATATCACAATGGGTGTTGATTGATTTACAAACACGTCGCCCAATGCGTATTTCTGAATGGTTCCCCGAATGGACCGGATTGCCAGAACGTGTCTGGGAACGCGAATTTGATAAATGTCCTGACTTTGTGCCGACTAAATCCAGTGTGATGGCATGTCGTTTTGATGACGTTGACGTGAACCAGCATATAAACAACGCGGTCTATGCGGTATGGGCAACTGAATCAGTTGGCTTTAATTTTCGCAACGAACATAAATTGCGTGGCATGGAAATATATTTTGAACATGAAATCAATCCGAATACACCAACTGTGCGTATAGAGGTTGCCAAAGAAGAAACAGTTTCACGTCACAAAATAATGACAGATGAAATTGAGCATGCAAAAATAGTGTGTTATTGGGACAAGATATAAAAAATCGCCGTTTGGCGATTTTTTAATTGGAAATAATTTTTATATACACAAAGTTTTTCAGATGTGTTATAATAATCACGAACCTGAATAATTGGGTTCGGGGCTGTGGTGGCCTACAAGTGCGGTGCGAAAGCATCGTTAAAAAGATGTATCGGTGTTTTTGCACCGTTATCGTCCCTGACTAATGGTCGGGGAGCCGTTAGCCGCAAGGCGCGGAAACATTCACTTGTTGACACCAACTCCCCGACCACCAATTTTTGGTGGTCTTTTGTTGTGTCCAACGGACACAACAACCGCGGCCCGCCTAAGCGGATACGGGTAAACCAAATAATACGAAAGGAGAAAAAATGAAAGCGAAACGAATATTGTCAGTGATTGCGATAATATCGATACTATCGTTTGCGGTAAATGCAACCGAAAATCATGTAGGTCCAAACGGTGAGTTTGATGATGATTACGAGAAAGTTGAGTTGGCAACAGATAATCCCTTTTATGAAAAAGCGGATATATCGAACGCTGATGCAGAACATATTGCCACCACTGCCTATGTTAAGGGTGCATATAACGATGTGATTGCGGCACTAAATAAAACCTCTTTTGATCTAGCTGACCGAAAACAAGAACAGTTATTAAAACTATCGGGAGAAGGTTACGAACTATTGCAATTAAATCATGTTATTGGACAAGAACTTTTTATAGATGACTATGAGGCTGGAGTTGATTCGTGGGCATGGGATGAAAGTTTGATTACGGCAGCAGCGGTGGCGAAAGGAATATTAAGTCAACGTGTCAAAATATACACAACATGGGACGATGACAGTAGCAGTGCGACGGCGGAGGTTCCATTGATTACTGCGACCGCACAATGATGTGGGGGGAATAGCAAATAAAAAAATCGCCGATTGGCGATTTTTTAATTGATTGCGGATACCGCCAAACGTTTGCGGCCCGCAGCACGACGACGATTCAAAACATCGCGTCCGCTTTTTGTTGCCATCTTTTCACGAAAGCCATGTGTTTTTACACGACGGGTTTTCGATGGTTGATATGTTCTTTTTGTTGCCATAATTAAATCCTTTTGCCCCTATATTTAATCATACGTTTTATGAAAACGCAACTATTTTATTTACTTTTTATTATGCCGAACGATTTTAAGAATTGTTCAAACAAATAAAACGTGAAAAATGCCGCCAATAAATGTAAAATTATCATTTCAGAAGTTTCCATATTTTTTTGCCTTTTTGCCATATTTTAATACCTTTGTTTGTTTTGTCAAGTTTTTGTCGCGTCAAATTTTTATGAAAAAAATCGACGTTTTTTATGCTTTATCCCTTGACCGAAATGGTAAAAATTGCTAGGGTTTATGTATCTTAAAAATAAGGGAAAAAGTAATGTCTGAAACAATTGAAACAAATAACGAATTAAATGAAATTCGGGTGCCAACTTCCCCGATTGAACACGAAATGCGAACATCATTTTTGGATTACGCAATGTCGGTTATTGTTGATCGTGCGTTGCCGGATGTTCGCGACGGTTGTAAACCAGTGCATCGTCGTATTTTGTATGTTATGAACGATGTTGCGCCGGCGACAAAATCAACTGTGAAATCTGCGCGTATCGTTGGTGACGTGATGGGGCGTTATC
>CAMZDE010000002.1 GCA_947305255.1 uncultured Alphaproteobacteria bacterium | reverse complement strand
CGTTATTCGGGCATAGTTCAGTCGGTAGAACAACGGACTGTTAATCCGTATGTCACTGGTTCGAGTCCAGTTGCCCGAGCCACGAATTTAGCGGGATTCAGCAGATTCCCGCTTTTTTTATTTATGTGTTTGGGACACATTTGGGACACACCAGATAAACGAATATAAAAATTCACAACATAATTCACATTCAACCAGCGCACAAAACCATCGGATTTGCGGCAAGTTTTGTTTTCCAAATCCCACCAGTGTCCCAAGAATTAAATGGGACACACAATAACCCTTGAAATTCTGCGTTGTTGCACTATATTGACAGACGGATTGTGATTCTTATTGTCAGAAAAACAAGACGAAGCGAAGCAGAATTGAAAGACATTGTTTGACCCTGTTAGTCAGACAAACACAAAGGAAAGAAAAAATGGCGACAATAGAAAAACGACCATCAAAGAAAACAAATAAAGTCAGTTATCGTGCAAGGGTTTGCGTATTTGGTTATCCCAAAGTATCAAAAACATTCCCAACCAAGACCGCTGCTGAAACTTGGGCCAAGATGACCGAAGCCAGAATGTTGCAGGGTGCGAATTTTTCAGTTATAGAATCGCAAAAGCACACTGTGGCTGAATTGGCTGACCTGTATGAAAAACATTTGCAGGCCAACCCTAAAAAAGCATCTGTTGACACCATCAGACATATCAGAATGTGGAAATCCGTGCTGGGACAATATGCTTTATCCAGTTTGACACCATCCTTGCTGATTCAAGCACGCAATCAAATCGCAGAATCAAAAGATGCCAGATTGCAAAAGAAAAAAAGCAATGCAACAATTAACCGCTATATGGCTGCATTATCTGTTATGCTGTCATATGCAGTGCGTGAATTGGAATGGTTAGAAAACAACCCTGTAATCAAGATATCCAAATTATCTGAACCACGTGGCCGCGTGCGTTATTTAACTGATGCAGAACGTGAAAATTTGCTTGCTGAAACCAAGAAAGCAAACAACCCTTATCTGCACCCTGCTGTGTTAATTGGCATAACCACAGGGGCCAGACGAATGGAAATAATGTCGTTAAAATGGCAGGATGTTGATTTGAATGCTGGACGTGCAATATTGCAAGACACCAAGAATGGTGAAAGACGTTATATGCCATTGGCTGGGCCTGCACTGGCAGAATTGCATAAATTATATGCCAGCCGCAGACCAAATGACGTTTATGTGTTTCCAAGCCACGATGGCACCAAGCCATTTGATATCCAGCGCAGTTGGTATAAAGCAATGGCAGATGCTGGTCTTGAAAATTTCCATTTTCACGATTTGCGACACACCTGTGCATCGTATCTGGCTATGAACGGTTATTCAATGGCTGAAATTGCCGCTATTTTGGGCCACAAGACCTTGCAAATGACAAAAAGGTATGCACACCTATCCGATGAACATTCACAAACCATTGTGGAAACAATGGCCAACAAAATATTTGGGGAAACAGAACAATGAACACCATTCCATTCAAGTTTTTACCATTAAGAAAAAGTGATTTTCAAAATCAGGTTGGATATAATGTCAAAACCCATTTGATGCCGACATTTTCTTATTTGTATCCCAGGAAAAAATGCAGTTATGCCGAAATATTGAACAAACTTGGTGGGTATTTATTCCCAAACTTTGATTATTCCAATATAACCAAAACACAGTTAATCAGATTGAACAAACTGATAAAAATAGGTCTTGAAATAATTGAAAAATATATTCCCAGTGAAGAGCACCAAAATATATGCGTTAATCTATTTCCTTGGTATTTGGAACGTGCTTTTATTGAATTTTACAAACAAAAGGCCCCTGCCGAACATTTGGCAAATGCCCGAGCCCATCAAAATGCAAACTATGAGAGAAGAAAGATAAAATTTGGCCCTAACACTTATGCACAACGTGTCGTGAGTTCCAGAAAGACCGAAGACCCATACAAACCATCGCATTATATTCCATTTGAAACAGCCCTGTTTATGCGACCAAGTTTTTTCAGCGCATTTGGTGCATATCCAGATGAAATTTTCACAGCGGTTATATTCTTTCTTGTTCCGTATATTCTTGGCATTAGAAAAACCACTTGTAAATGCGACAACTTCGCAATCACTTCCGCATTTAAATCTGTGCTTCAATTCCATAACAAGCATTTGTGTGGATTGGCAAACAGGGATAATATTGGATTTGATTTTGTTGCAGAACATCTTGAAATATCTGGCAAACAATACACAAGAACTGCTGACATAAAATCTGACCTGAATAAAGATTTTGGTTTGTCCCGCAGACAAATAAATGCGTTTATAACATATTTCAATAACAAACATAATCTGAAACGAATTCGTGATTTTTGGAAAAATTCGTAAAAACACATTTTTTATAACAATCCTTGATTTCTGCTGATTACAAAAGCAAAATCAGACAATCGGTCTGGAATCGTAACCAAACTTGTTATTCCTTATATGTTCAATAACAGATTATGAAAATCTGTAAAAACAATTAACATAAGGAGTAAAAGTATGTTTGACAATAATATGCTTCAAACACCGCAACAATTCGTTGCAAATAATCCCGCTTTCAAAATGGGCGGATTGCGTAATCTTCTGTTTTTCAGAAACACGAATGGTTTGGTATCCAGTGGTGCTGTCTGCACCCTTGGTCGCAAACTGTTAATCAACGTTCCCAAGTTTTTCGATTGGTTGGAATCAAATCCTCAACCAAAGGGGGTGAACAATGATAAACAATAAATGGGGTGCCATCGCATTAACGAATGGCACCACTTGCTTCACGTATGATTATAATCTGGAACAGCCAATTTTACAAGTTAATTCTGGCCTTGTTCAGTTGTATTTCCCGCAATCCAACACGTGGTATGTAACAAAGGGGGTGCAAAATGGCAGACAATAACACCCCACAATATTCAGTGGTTTCACTGCGTAACCTGCTGGAAATGAAAATTCCAGAACGTGAATGGATTGCATATCCGTTCATTCAGGAAAAATCCTTGACCATATTGTATGCCCAACGTGGTATTGGAAAAACATATTTTGCAATGACATTAGGAATGGCCATCGCAAGTGGAAAAAATGTGTTTAATTTCACCGTCAAAAAAAACCGTTCTGTATTATACATTGACGGGGAAATGACAGGCAAAGATTTCCAAGACAGAATAACCAATTTGGGATTTGGAATGGACTTGTGCAACCCCGACACGTTTGATAGGTTCAAAATTCTATCCAATGACCTGTCAGAAAAACCGTTGCCAAATATAGGTTATGAAAAAGGCCAAGAACAAATAACCGCACTGCTGGGTGATTGTGAACTTATAATCATAGATAACCTTTCTGCATTGTGTTCGTTTGGCAGGGAAAACGAAGCAGAAAGTTGGACACCAATGCAAAGATGGTTAATTGACTTGAAACGTCGTGGCAAATCTGTTTTGCTGATTGACCATTCGGGCAAAGACCCCGAACACGGCAATCGTGGAACCAGTAAAAAACAAGACATTATGGATGCCGTGGTATCATTGGAAAAACCAGTATCATACAATGTAACCGATGGTGCAAAGTTCGTTATGAAGTATCAAAAATCACGTAATGTTGCAGGTTCTATTCTTAAACCTATCGGCTTTCAATTGGAAACCGTTGGCGATAAAGGGTTTGTGTCTTGGTCGGAATTCAAAGTAACTGACACAGCCGACCAAACCAAAAGAGAAGCAGAAAAAGCAAAAAAACTTGAAATGGTTGGCAATTTGCTGTCCCAAGGCAAATCATACAGGGATATAGAATCAGAAACTGGCATCAGCAAATCAACGGTTGGTGAACTTGCCAAGCAATTAAAAACTGAACCAGCGCAAGAATCTGTCCCTGCCGAGCCAGAACCAAAGGTAATTGACTTGGAAGATTTGAACGAGTCAATGTTCCCCGATTAAACCCACGTCTGTCCGTCCGTCCTTTTTATTTATAAAAAGACGGATGGACGGACATTAACCTGTGGACACAGCACAGCAATATAACCACCCTATACATCACCCCTTTATACAACCCTTTACACCGTATGCTTTATTAACCAATCACTCCACTATTCACTGGCCACCCCCACCCCCTATATACACACAATATATCCCCAAAGGGAAAATATCACTTTGCTGGTTGAAAAATTTGTTTGCTTGTTGTAAAATATAAAGGACTGGTTAGAAAGACCGGTTGGGTTTCAAAAGCCCAGTATGTTCGGTGCGAAAGCATCGTGAAGTTGATATTGCGGTGTTTTTGCATCGTAATAATTCCTGACTTATGGTCGGGAGTTTGTTGTCATAAAACAGGGGCAACCCGAAAGCAACAGAGTCAATAACATACTGATTTTTGAGCTCCCGACCGCCCTTTCTTTCTGGGCGGTCTTCATTTTTACACAAAAGGATAACATTATGAAAAAATTCGTATTTGCAACATCTATGTCTTTGATTTTGGCTGCCTGTGGTGGCGGTATGTCAGATAAAGTTATACAACGCAGTGACAATTTATCTTCACGTCCATCGTGGGTAAAAGAAAGCACCCCATTAACCAAGAAAGGTTCAGATTTGTATTTCTTGGGGCAAGCACGTATTCCTGCTGAAAAGGCAAATGTTTCTATGGGGTATAGAATAGCAGAAAACAATGCAAAAAATTCCATTGCCAGCGCAATAAACCAAAATTTAACATATATGTTCCAAAATGCCGAAGAAGGCACGTCTTATGATGCTAACCAGGTTCAATTTGTCAGCACAGAATCAGCAAAGGCACTGATGTCAAAAGCGATTGTTAGCGACCGTTATTGGGAAAAGGTTTTAAGCACTGTTAATGCCGAAGAAGACAAAGAAATGTTTTATTCAATATATGCACGTGTAAAAATAAGCGAAAGCGACCTTAAACAAGCGATAGAACGCACATTAAATAAGAACAAAGGCATTTCCGAAGATTTAAAGAAAAAAGCCGCCCAGCAATGGGATTTAATGGTAAATGAACAATATACCATTGTGAACGAATAAAACGCATCAGGGGGGCAATTATGAAACGTTCTGCTATATTTTGTTTGGGCATCTTTTTATCTGGTAATTCGTTTGCAGGGTGCGATTGGGCAACAACCACACCACCAGATGATGCGACATATAAATATTTGGTTGCGAAATCATATTCAGAAACCAGCGCAGCAGATGCCGCAAACAAAGCAGAACGTGACATAGATAATCAAATCGGTCGTTTATTTGGCACAGCATTGAATGTGCAATCTGAATTTTATTCTGATACAACCACCAGTGCAGGCACAACTCGTTCTTATGAAAGGTCTATTGGGACAATTTCATTAAAAGGTCTTGAACGCCAAAAAAGTGACGTTAGCAAAGAATCTGGTGGTTGGGTTGGTTGTGTTCAGTATAGGTATTCACAAAAAGAATTCAAACAAGAAAAACAAAGATTGGAAAAATTGCCAAAATCTGCTTTAACGGTTGTTTTCAATGAAAGTGTTGGCGACACAACCTGCAAAGGTGCACCTGTTGAAATTATAACAACACCAGCAAAAGCATTTGTGACGATAGACAATGGAAAATATCAAGGCGAATCCCCAATTAAATTTGGCAATGTTTGCAATGGAAAACACACACTTGAAATAACCAAAGAAAATTATTCTGACGTCAATGAAACTTTGATTGTCCCAACGAATGGTAAAATATCAAAAACACTTAAACGTGGGACAAAGAACATAAAAATTCGAACGTCTTTGGGTGATTCCAGAATCTTTATTAACGACGTGGATTATGGTAAAGAACCTGTTAATTTTAATGCACAATTTGGCATAGAACAAAAGATAACCGCAAAGAATTCGGAAGCCGTTGATATTACACGAACAGTATCTTTTTCTAAATATTCAGAATCAGAATATATGTTTAATATGGAAAAATTGCCCGGCAAGATTGATTTCAGTGCCTTTAAGGTGCGCAATCCTGGTGTTGAAATATCTGTTAATGGCAAAGCCGTCACAGGCAACACCACAGGCGAATTGTCCCCAGATAAAAAACAAGATTTGGTATTTTCAAAAGCCGGATTTTTTGACATAGAAAAAAGTTTAAGAATAAATGGGGGTGAAACAACTTATTATCCAAGCCAAGAATTAGAATTTTCAAAATATCCGACCTCAACAAAAAATATCTTATTGGGTGCAGGCGTAAGTTTTGGACAAAAAAATGCTGGTTTTAACCTTGATTTGGGCTTGTCATACAAATTGAAATACTTGTATTTAGGGGCTGGTGCACAATTCAATTATCTATCTTTACAAAAAGCCAAAATGAATTTTGATTCAACTTATAATTTGCACACAAGCCATCATTCTGCTGAAATAGCCACAGAGTATTATGAGTTGTTATATTCAAATCTTGGTATAAACATTGGCAGAAAATTATCTGTATTTGGTATCGGGACACTTGGTGTGTTTCACATATCTGCCGATGGTAGCACTACTACAAATGGGCATAATGTTTCCAATAATGACAAAGCAGTTTTCAGATATGGTATCGGTATGCAATATATCATTAACAATTTAAAAGACAGTAAAGCCGCTTGGGGTGTCCGTGCATCATATTTGACTGGTGCAACACACTTGTCACCGTCAGATATTCAATTTACACCCAAAAATAAATACAACAATGACCATTTTGAATTCACAAACAAAGAATTTTCATCATATCCTGAACGCATAGACAGTTTTAATATCACATTTTTCATTCAAGTATAAACTTGTTTCTGTGGTGTTCCCCCACCCCCCATAGATGTCAGATTAAAAAACTGGTGCCACAAAAAAGAATGCTTTTTTTAAAGTTGTTTTTATAAAACAATGGATGTATAATTTTAATCAAGGAAACGAACCGATGCCCAACAATCCGTTTGGCATCACAAAACAAGAACCAAAGGACTAACACAAAGAATAAACTATTTCTGTGGGACACCAGAGGGATTTATCAAATAATAATTTATAAAAATTGTTAAAATTTGATAAAACATAACCTGTTGATTGAAGTGTTAAATTTTGTTGTGGTGTCTTATATTTTATTATCTGGCCGTTGCTGTTAATCCGTATGTCACTGGTTCGAGTCCAGTTGCCCGAGCCACGATTTACCCCAGATTTCTGGGGTTTTTCTTTACTTTTGCTACGGCAACTTGTTCCGGTATAAAAGGTACACAAAAGTCATATTTTGGTAAAAAAGTACATATTTGTACACGCAAAAAAACACCAAAAAACGCATCAACACCAAGCAAACAAAGGATTTAAGCGATTTTATTATGACTTATGCGACACACGGACTACATACATGTACTTTTTTGTATACATTTTCTGAAACCCAGACTCAGCAAGGCTTCCAGCGATTTTATTTACTGACATACGGACGTGCAGTTCGTATGTCGGCATTTTATAACCTATTGAAAACACTTAAAAATTATATTGGAAGTTTAACAAGTAGGATGCAAATATGTACTTTTTTAAAAGGCTGGACTTTCGCCGAAAGATATTGATGAATGCTACAACCTTAAAAGGATTGTCTATGAAGTACAAACATTTTCGAGAAATTGAACCCAGTAATAAGACCGATTTTATTATGCTTTATTTCGCAGCATGCCGATCATTACACGAATTAGAAAATGCCATACGCAGAACAAACAATGGCAACCTAACCTGCCGGCAGACGTGGTTGCTACGCCACACCCGACTCAAACGGCCGCCTTACTCCAAATCTAACACAAAGTGCACCAACATACGGTTCATATTTATGTTTATCGACGATTAGATATGTTCTTCGGGCTTGATGTAAAAAAACATTACTTTAAGGCATTTTCTATACGATCAACAATTTTTTTTGCATGTTTTTTATATGCACAATAAAACAAAATAATCATTGGCAACAAACAAAGAACCACAGTCCAACGCGACGTGATACATGCTATTATCAAAATTACACCAAATAAAGTCATGTGATTTCTGGAAACATTCATTTCGCGAACCAACATGTTCAACTTGTCGTTTTCTGCTTTCTGGTAGTCGGCATAACTCTTCCAACTGATTTGAAAAATACGCGAAACCCAGCAACGCTTGTTTAGTGGTTTTTTGTTAATCAAAATTGGTTCAACAACAAGTGATGCAATCCAATTCAAAATTAAGCCCATTTCATACCCCAGCGTTAAAACAACAACAATATCAAACACCTGGTTGTTAATACGGCCAAGTACGTTAAAGGCATAACCGCTTATTTCTGGGAATAGGAATACGCACAAACCACTAAAAACCAGTCCGACAAATAAAATGTTTATCACATTATAAAAAGGTATTTTGAATTCCATATTGTCGACCTTTATATTATTGTTCCAACATAATACCCGTATTTCGGATTGTATCGATGATTTACCAAGCTAAGTGGTTTTTCAAGATTTTTCAATTTTGTGCAATCTGGGTCATAATCTTTTTCGCCAACATAAATATCTATTTGACCATTTTCGCAAACAAATGTTATGTCACCCGCCGTATTTTGTGTAATCGTGTCGTATCCGCGGTAATAATCTAGATGCTCAGATGGAGCCTCGCCAACAATTATCACTTTCGGTTCTAATTCCTGCAACCATTCACTTACCAAGTGCCCAGATTTACGTCCATGATGCGGCGCAAAAACCACATCTGTTCTTGGTAACTTTATTTCATTTTTGATTTTTTCTTGAAATGAGTTTTCCATATCTCCAAACCATATAAATGACTTTTTACCTTCCGCTTCGTATCTTATTATCGGCGACATATTATTGGGATCTTGCCAGTCTTTTACAGCCTTTAATACTTCTTGATATTTTTCATTTTTAACAACCGGCCATAATATATTTATACCCGCACTTTGTCGTTGTTCGTCATCCCCAGGATTGCTATTTAAGTTCATCCATTTGCGTGAGCAACCTTGTTCCAAATAAAAGCACGAAGATCCGTCTCGTAATTTACAATACATATCAAAATCTTCTTCCCCATCTGGATTTAGAGCCTTGTTCGCAACGCAATAAAAATTCGGAATTTCAAAATCCTTGCATAATTTTTTTAATCCCCTTATATGGTCGTCATCGGGATGTGTAGAAATAAAACGCTTTATTATTTTTCCAGAAGCTGCGTTTTCTAACTCTTCCACAACCTGTTTGTGCCATTCTTCTTCAACACAACAATCTATTATAGTAAAATTATCTGAATTATGGCGGATATAAAACATATCGCCTTCACCAACTGATAAAGATTTAACTATCGACATCTTTCTTTCCTTTGTTAATTGTTAATACGTACGTTTTATATCAGTTTTTTTCACATTGTCAACACAATTCTATATTTTTATAGAAAAATTTTAATTATTTCTATTGTTTTTCATAAAAAACATGTTATAATTTATGGTGAGAAGGGGCAAATATGAATTTAAAAGAACAAATCTTGCGTTTTTTTAAACAACATTCTGATTGCGATTTTACACTGTCACAAACGATTGACGAATTGCAGTTGGACCCAAAAAAGTACACATCTGTTGTTTTATATCATTTAAGACGATTTGTTAATTCTGGACAATTAAGAAAAACAGAAAATAAAACATATAAATTCGTAAACGATAAAGCATGTGACACCATCAATATTTTATACATTGGCGATGCTCGTGCTGGCTCAAACGATAGTTTTATTGATGAAGAAAATGGTTTAACAACCATCCCCGTAAAAGCGTCTTTGATAAATTATGATCCAAAAGACTTAATGTTGGTTTCGGTCAAAGGCGATTCTATGGAACCAGATTTACCTGATGGCTCACTACTTTTATTTAAAAAGATTCCAGAAGGTGTTATTCCAAATGATGACAGAATTATTTTCTGCAGATATAACTCTGGATTTAAAATTAAACGTTTTAAATATATTAGCGACAACTTTGCAGCACTGGTATCAGACAACAAACAATATACACCATTGATTATAGATGAGAACACCGACTTTGCTCCCAAAGGTGAATTTATTTCAATTATACAATAATGTCTATCATACCAAGTCCTGCATTAGAAAATACTATCTACATAACACACAATGCTAACCTAACCTGCCGGCAAACATGGTTACTCCGCCGCATCCAGCGCAAATTATTCCAAATGGCCGCACTGTGGAAACAATACCAATTAAAAGGATAGACAGTATTCTAAATACTGTTGATATAACTTGCGACTTTTTTGATAAACTTTGCGAAATCGTTAATTACAACACCCGATTGGAAAAGATCATTAAATTCGTTATCTACATTCAGATCTTTATCTCTAAAGAACTCGTTGTATTGTGCTTTGTTTGCAATATGATGATCTGATAAAGATTCAGACAAACTAACCACATAAATCAATGTCTTTGTTGGTGTATGAAAAAAGGTTTCAATATTGTCTTCGGACAGCTTAATATATTTATGCAGATTGTGTTCATTTATATGTTCTGTTCTCGTAATTCTCCCACTATTATCATAGTAAGGTAATTCTTTTAACAAAACTAAAACTTGAAAATACGGAATTCTATTACATCTGATGTTAGCTGTTTCACCTAGCATATTTTCAAAATAATTATTAGAATTTTGTTTATAATTGCTCATTACGAACTTAAAACCTACAGCCCCTAGAACAGTATTCCCTCTACAAACCGCAATATCGACATTCTTATCCATATATCTACCAGCAACCGATTTTTCGCCACCGCGCTGTCCTGGTCTTAAAGAACAAAAAGTTAGCTCAGGATCATTCAGCTCTTGCTTTAATGCATCCGCTATAAAAGAATGAATAGGCTTTAACTTTTCATTACTACGGGCACCTGTATCCAAATACAATCGAAAAGATTCTTTCACTTTATCCAAAAAGGCGCAATTGACGTTTTGCATCTTGTGTATCTCCTTTTAACATATAGGTCAAATACTTTTCCAATTCTAGCGAAGAAAATGTAAAGTATCCACCACTTTTATATTTCTTTAATGCTTTTACATATTTTATAAATTTAGGGTCATAAATAACACGCTTTATATCATCAAAACTATAATCTGACAATATGTATAAACCACTATACACACCTGATCCGGCAGGAACATTTATTAGTTTTATACTGCTTTCATCTTTAATTAACGTGTTAATAGATACTTTATTTTTGAAAACATCTTTGATTCCTTGGCTTCTTCCAAACAGATACCAATGCCCAGCAGAATCAATGGCTCGTTTTTCTAATTTATCTTTAAATGATTGCAAATGTGTGTATGCGGACATAAAATTTTGCTTTATAAAAGCTTCTTCCATAGGCACACCAGGAAAATCATATGGGAACAAGCATTTTGTCCACTTGCCAGTAGATGCTTTTACGACATCAATATAAATTTTTTCTGATGATTCAAAATCTTGCATAAAACACGTATCTGCCAATGTAGCAAAACCATTCTTTACAACTATGCTGCGCTTTACCTGATCTTTGTAAAAAGAATCTATATCCGACAATAACCCCAACGTGTCTTCATCATCAAAGGACATCGTACCATGCTTAAAAACTGTATCATATGGCAAATTAAAACTGTCCTGTGTACTATGTTCTACATACCGAATCTCATTGTGTGTTAGTCCATTATCAAATAAAGTAATGGCCGTATATGCCGATATACCGTCGAACACTTGTTCTTGACCTAAATCGACAACCATTGATAATTTTTTGTTTTTATTTATACACGCTCTGCAATTTTTACCAGATTTACTGGTCATAAAGGAACTCGGAGTAATCAAACACATTTTTCCGCTTTTATTGAGTTGCTTTAAGCCAAGTTCAATAAAAACCAGATATAAGTCAATCATTCCCTCTTGTGCAAACGAAAACTTTTTTGCTAAATCATAATTTTCCAAATTGTGAACTCTAACATAAGGTGGATTCCCGACAACAAAATCCATCTTGTTATCGTATTTGTTTACAGTTAAAGCATCCTCATTCATAACATCCCACACAACATTTTGTATACCATATTGAAGAGCAATAGTATCTAAACGTTTTATACATTTTGTGCACTCAGTCTTATCTAATTCAATACCATGAATATATGTTTCTAAATCATGTTTCAAACGGCTTAAATCATTATTTGCAATAGAAACAAACGCATCACAATATCTGCGTACTATTTCGGACAAAAATGCGCCATCACCACAACTGTTTTCCATTATATGTTTTGATAAGATATCCGTGCCATTAAAAGCCAGATAATCCAGCATTTCTTGCACGATGCTGAATGGGGTATAAACCCCCCCCATATTTTTCACCCTGTGTTGCTTGGCTACTATTTCCATATATCCTTTCCCTTGATAAAAACTTAGCCCAAAACAATGTATAAAGTCAAGTCAACAATAATAAAAATGTTATTTAATATAACTAAATGATTGTGGCGCAGTTTTTAAACCGTAATCACTAAGTTTTCTTGGCTGAACGTATCTTTTAATATTTTTTAATTTGTACGCATATGCGACTCTTTTACTTTCGAAATATTCGAAAAAGAATTTTGAATCAATTCCAGACTGATGTTTTGTCTTATTCCATATATTTTCTGGGGTATCAACCAAGACTTTTTCTATTTCGGCTTCTCCCATTACTTCACATACCGGCGAAGAACTATAAATTATCAATTTATCTACCGAATGTTTAGGTATGCGCTTTCTAAATTCAAAATGTTTTTCACCAGCAAATATTTTTGCAACAAATTTTGGTTTAATAGATAGTAGTATTGTTGTCATTTATTCACTTCTTTCATTCCAAAATCGATAGGCCAAGATTCTTTTATCGTTTTTATACTATTCTTTATCACTTTAACCAATTCTTGATCTGACCATGTTTTTAAAATTTCAAACCACTCGTCACACTGTTTATCCACGTTATTCCAACCATCTGTTATTGGCTTAGTTGTCAAATCCGTCTTATAATACTTTTTCATATAGCTGTTAACATTCTGCATTGTAATAACTATTTGCCAAGCGAGAGCAAATATACGATTGTGAATATCGTATAAAAATTGTATTTCTCTTGTTTCTTTATATAATTCACCAAGTTCATGCATTGTGTTTAATTCTATTTTCAATTGAATTAACGAATCAAAAAAGGAATCATGGTGTTTTTGCACAAAAGCTAGATCTTCTTCATGGAAGTCAAATTGAATATTTTTGATTGGTGGAAATCGTAAATAATTTGGATTTATCTTTACTTGGGTCAATGTATTCTGAGCATTATTTGCAAATATTGTCAAATTACGCAAAGCGGTAAATAAATTATGAAAATATGTTGTCAGCAATTCTTGGCGTCGAGTTCTATTTTTAAACCATTCATAAACAGCAGAACATAAAAATGCCGCCAATGCACCAAAAAACGTCGATAGAAATACTTCCATGCTATATCTCCATACTATCTGCACATACGACGTATAGAAAGGCGATTGGCGGACATGCCAAACACCAGAACAAAAACCAACCCTTTTTTATAAAAACAGCTTTTCTTGGTTCATGTTGTTTTGCCATTTTATACCTCGTTGTTTTATTATTTTTTTCTATTTTAATCCTAGTATAAAATCGGTGTTTTAGCAACTGATTTTGATTAACTAAATCGTAACAATATCGTTTATGAAATCGTTCACGATATCGTTAAAAATGAAACATACTCTCTCACACGATTTCGTTGCGTGAGAATGTATATAATGTACTCTTTTTTATACTATTGAATACTGTTTTTGACCAATCTAAAAATGTACATATTTGCATACTACTTTCCATTTTTATACAACAGTACACAATAAAAATCCCTGATTTCTGCATATTACAGCCGATTTTTTTGACACTAGAACTGTTGCTGTTAATCCGTATGTCAAAAAAACGGACAGATTATATATGCGGAACACTACGGATTTCTGCGGAATTTTGATAAAATATTGATTGTTTATAAAACTTCTAAAATAACTATTTTTACCAAAAATATACTCAAACATACGGACTAGTCCGTACGTCACAACAAATAATTTCTTAAAAACCGCAGGGAACCAACATCTTAGTCCGTGTGTCTGTTAATATTTTTGTGTTTTCTGTGGCTAATTACAGCCATAAAACAAAAAATCTACATATTTACTACGCAAAAAGAAGTATAATAACAAATTAAAGTTGCGTGTTCGTTTTTTTTGTTTAATAATCGAAAAAGGTATGGATTTATACTCTGTGTTTTCAAAAAAAGGAATGTCGATGGCAACAAAAAAACAACAAATATCAAATAAAGAATTTCTTAAAAAGCTGTTAGGCACGGTTGTTCCATCTGGATGCGAACAAGACATTGTTAAAACTTGGGTTGAAGAAGCAAAAAAGATAACTAAAAATGTTTATGTAGACCCCGTTGGTTCTGCACATGCTATAATTAACCCAAACGCAAAACGCAAAATAGTAATTGTTGGACATTGTGATGAAATTGGTCTTATAATACGAACTATTTCAGATGATGGTTTTCTTCGAGTTGGAGCAATTGGCGGATGGGATGCTCAGGTTGTAATAGGTCAGCGGGTCATGATAAAGACCAGAAAAGGATTAGTGTTTGGTGTTGTTGGTAAAAAACCTATTCACAAGATAGAAGACACCAAACTTGCATCAAAATTAAAAGATTTGTTTATAGATATAGGGGCCACAAGTAAAAAAGATGCAGAAAAAATGGTTGAAATTGGCGATTCAATGGTTTTGTATCAAGGGTACATAGAATTACAAAACAACACTTTTTCTTGCCGTGGATGTGATGACAAAGTCGGTACGTTTATTGCACTAGAAGTTTTGAGAAAGTTGTCTAAGCAAAAATTATCTGTTGCAGTAGAAGCAATCGCCTCTGTACAAGAAGAAGTCGGTGTACGCGGCATAAAAACTGCTGCATATTTAGCGCAAGCAGATGTGGGGTTTGCGGTTGATGTGATTCCTACAAATGATACACCTGATTCAGTTCCAGATGCAGAAGTAATACTTGGAAATGGTGGGGTGATTGCACGCGGACCACACATCAACACAAAATTGTTTGAGCTGTTGGAAAAAACAGCGAAAACAAAAAATATTGATTATCAGGTTGAAGCCAGTGGCAGACCATTTGGCACGGATGTTGAACCACTTCAATTGTCTCGTGGTGGGGTTGTTTCTGCACTGGTCAGTATCCCATGTCGTTATTTGCATTCTCCATCAGAAATGTGTTCGTTTGAAGATGTGCAATCTACGATAAATTTATTGGTTGAAACGATAAATAAAATTACTCCTAAAACAGATTTTAGTTTTATCGGTTAATATATCTATCACAAATAATTAAAAAATAATACGTCTTTTACAAAGAGGTATTATTTTTTTACTATGAAAAATGACATAAAAGAAAAACGAGAATTTTTACTGAATTTGTACAAGCCTTTGATAATAAAATCTGGTACCCCAATCAACCCTGCTCCACCAGCGTATTTTAGTACAACATCTCTTTGTAACGTATCTTGTAATATATTCTTGATTGTTTTGTCTTTATATAAAATCTCAGTGGTATTGCGATATCCTTTTATGAACTTCAGATATTTTCTACACAAAGGTAATCCTAAAAAAGCAGCTTTTATAACAGCAATATTTTTCATATTAGGTATAGCAACGACGATATAGCCGTTCTTTTTTGTGATACGAAACATTTCTCTTATAATCTTTTTTATTTCCGCTTCAGAATAATGTTCTATGACCCCAGAATTCCATACCAAATCAAAAGACCTAGCCTTAAAAGGAGTATTCATAATACTAGCTTGAACATATTTTGTTTTGTTTTTAAGAGCATCGGGGGTTATTTGTCGTGCATAATTCAAAGCCTGAGCAGATATATCTAAAGCTGTGATTTGATTTACGTTTGTATTTGATAATGCTAAATTAAAAGTTTTTTTAGCAGAACCGCAACCTGCCTCTATTACAGAAATATGATTGTTATCTTTTAATATCTCGTTTAGTATTGCTATGGTATCATCATTTAGCAATTTTCCATAAAGCTGCGGTCTTTTATTAGATAATTTTTTACTGGCAATCTTTTTGGAAAAAATTTTGTCCCAAATAAACTGTTCTATATATTCACTTTTCATAATAATACCTGGTCTTAAACTTTTTTCAACGTAATAACATCTTTTCTTTTTGTTATACACGTCACACCGTTGCAACGACATTCATTCCAAACAGCATCTTTCCATA
This sequence comes from uncultured Alphaproteobacteria bacterium, assembly GCA_947305255.1. GTDB lineage: Bacteria > Pseudomonadota > Alphaproteobacteria > Rs-D84 > Rs-D84 > Enterousia. The sequence goes on along the minus strand of CAMZDE010000002.1, from coordinate 32,667 downwards.
TTTCACCAACATTTTTTTGCTTTACATTGCCCATATTTTTACTAGTTGCAAATCCACAAGGATAAACTTCCCCATTTTGTTTAATTAACATAAAGCTAATTCCTGCTTTGCACATAGCACATGTATTAAATATGTTACAACGCGGGCAAGAATGACTGCCACTATCAATCATATCAAAACCGTATTCTTTAGAAAGACCAGATATTTTATCTATGAATTGTTCCCATTCTGTATTTGTTAATAAATTTCGCTGGATGCGTTCACCACCTCCACGTGGTAAAGCTCTGATAAAGACAAGAGTTCTGATGCTTTGCTTTGATAAGTATTCCATCAATTTATCAATATTATCACAGTTATGCTTTAAAATAACCGCATTCACACTAAAAGAAATGTGGTTTTTTGTCAAAATCTCTATACCTTTTTTGACGTTTTCCAGTTGATCAATAACCTGGTTGATTTTATGCATCTCGGCTTCAATAACAGTATCAATAGATACTTTCAGATTGTGAATGTTTAACTTTCCTATTCTATCAGCATATCGACTTATTAAAGAACCATTCGTAAATATCTCACAATTGATACCATTATTTGTTAATATTTCCATCGCATCAAATAAATCATTATGGGTAATTTCCCTTAAAAACGGTTCGCCCCCAGTAAATGTCACAATGTTCGGTTTCAGTTTAACAATATCTTCTATAAGCCGTATAAACTCTTCATGGGTTAAATCGTTATTGCACACATTATGTTCACAATCTATGCAACAATAAATACATTTAAAATTACATTTCTTTGTAAGCTCTATCATTATTTGATGCGGAGCTTGAAAATAATTCTTATTTGCTTTTATCACAGAAACAGAACCGTTTTTTAAACTATCATCAGAAATGTTGTGTTTTGCCAATTCGTTCATCAATTCAGGATTATTTTTATAAGTGCCTTGAACGTTTTTTGCGACAAAGGCTTTTCTGCTATTCTTATCGTAAAATAAAAACGTATTTTTAGTAGCCATTATAACCCCTTTAGGTTTTTATAGTTTTGAATAAGCTTTTCCATCAATTTAATTGTGTTTTCAGATGAACGTTTGTTTATTTTATAATCAGATGCTGTTTCTAATATCAAAAAGCTTAGTTTGGGGCATAATGAAGCCGCCTGTTCAAACAAACCTCCATTTGGAAAGCGAGGAATAAAACCGTTATCTCTGCAAATCAATTGGCATATAGATATTAAAATAAAATTTGCATCCCTGTAATTAAAACATTTTTTTATATTCAACAAACAATCATCCAATTTCTGTAATAATAATTCATAAATTTCGGATTTTGTGGTCAATTTTGATATATAGTCAGATAAAAATGTCTTTGTAAACAAAAGATTTTTTAATATGAAACCATATTTCAAAAATGTCAATGTCTGTGGGTCACCCAAGGATAGCTTGTACATCAACGTGTGCAAAGGTATTATAAACGGATGAATATTTACCCCACTAGTTGCAAGTATTTCATTATTTACGGTATTTATTTTGGCAAGGCTAGTTATTGACTCACATACAAATATGACATCAATATCATTAGTTTTAAGTTTGTGCAACCTGGAACCGTAAACAATAACCATAATCACCGTACCAACGGTTTTAGCAAGTTGTGAAATTGCGTTCTGCTCTTTAAGGGTTAATTTCTCCAACATCCGGGGTCGTCTCCAAAAATATTCTTGGTATGGATAAATGCCTCTGCTCTGCAACCGCGGCAAACACCCCAAAACTTGCAATCTTTGCATTTGTTATAATTTTCTTTTACCCTAAAAGCTTGTAATAATTCAGAATTTAACCAAATATCGCCTATGTTCTCAGAAAACGCATTACCTAATTTGATTTTCAAGAAAGGACAAGGGTGCACATCACCGTCTACAGTTATAAACAAATAACTCATACCACATCTACAACCGCCACAAATACAACTATCTAGCATATCTTTATACTTATCAAGATATTCTAAATCAATTGTATTCAAAAATGGATCTTTATAACCGACACCAATCTTACCAACCGTTTCTTTTTTTATGTTGAGAATACGTTCTGTGAGAACCTTGTTATCTTTTTGAGACAATATCAAATCATTCTGTGTGGCACCTTTGCCCAGTGAACGCATTCTTTGGAATTTTAAATTTACTATTCCGCATTCTTTCAAGAAATCTGCCAAGGCTGCGGCAGCTTCAATATTATTTTTTGATACCGTTGTTGTCACACTTACAGCAAAACCCAACGCAATAGCTTTTTGAATATTTGAAATGGTTTTGTTAAAAGTTCCCTTCCCTCTAATAGCATCATGCACATCTTCCATACCATCAACGCTTACACTTAACGACAAATTTTTACCTACATAATCTTTTAAAACCTTCTCAATATCTAATGTAGCATTAGTCGTTATGTGCACATGATTGATATTTTTCTCAAAACAATAATCTAAAATCTCCCTTATATTGCTATGCATAAAGGGTTCTCCCCCCGTAAAAACAAGCCTTTTTAATCGAGGTAATTTTGCCAACTGATCAATAACAGATTTAACATCTGATAATTTAACTTCTTTGCTATTTCTTGATGCATTTTCATAGCACCAAATACAAGATAAGTTACATTTTCTTGTTATAGCAAAGGTGACATGTGTTAACTCATTTAGATGCATACGCTTCCTCTTGAAAACCTATCACGGTTCAGATTAGAAATATTTTTTAGAAAAATCAATAGTTTTAACGTAATAATAGCCTTGACAAAACGGTAATGCTATTGTACCGTGTACAGTGTGCAAACCAATCTACCCAAGGAGATTATCATGGCAACAAAAACTAAAACCACTAAAAACAAAACTCAAACCACGCAAAAAACCGCTCAACAGGTTGTGATTATTGAAGAAGCGAATTTTTGTACTTGCACTAGCGATGATTAGTCATTTGTAAAATAAAAAAGCCGTCTGATGACGGCTTTTTTTGTTGTACGTGACATATAGGCAAGAAAAAAGCGCACTAAATCAAGTGCGTTTTTTACAAATTAACGTTCAATTAAATTTTTTTTTATAGCAAATACTTGGAATTGATTATTAGGTAAATCTTTAATCCCATACCCTTTATCAAGCAATACATCTCTCAATTCATCAGATTTTTTCCAATCTTTCGCCATTCTAGCTTGTTGACGTTGTTCTATGATTTTAGAAATGTTATCTGGTAACATCAATTCCGCTTCGCGTTCTTTTATTATGCCTTCCAACGACAAACCAAAAATTTTATCTGTATGTTCCATAAAATTCAGTTTAGATTTTGGTGGCATCGCTGGATTTCTCAACACTTCCCAAACAACCGCTAATGCTTGCGGTGTTTTTAAATCATTAAACATAAAGCTATTGAATTTCTTGATATAAGAACTTTCTAATTCAATATCCACGGTTTTATTGTCTGATACAGACTGTTTAAGCTCTTTAATTTTGCTTACCAAAGATTCGTAAGCATTTTTAGCAGCATCTAACGCATCAAAACTAAAATTAGAAGACGTTTTATAGTGAGAGGTCAAGCAGAAATATTTGTAGTGTTCTGGTTTATAACCCTTGGCTATCAATGTATCCAAAGTTAAAAACTCACCTTTTGATTTAGACATTTTTCCATCTTTCATCTGCAAAAAAGCCGCATGTATCCAACAATTAACCCATTTATGACCCAAATAAGCCTCACTTTGGGCAATTTCATTTTCGTGATGAACAGCAATATGATCTATACCACCACAATGGATGTCTATTCTCTCACCTAAGTATTTCATCGCCATAACAGAGCATTCAATATGCCAACCTGGATAGCCACGCCCCCACGGAGAATCCCACTGTAATACCTGATTTTCAAATTTTGATGTTGTAAACCATAATACAAAGTCAGATGGGTTCCGCTTGTTTTCATCTTGCTCTACTCTGGCACCGTGTTTTAATTCAGTGCGATTTTGTTTAGATAATTGCCCATAATTTGGGAATTTAGACGTATCAAAATACACATTACCGTTAGAAAAGTATGCAAAACCTTTTTCTTCTAATTTTTTTACAAAAGCTATCATATCTGGAATATGTTCCGTAGCACGTGCAACAACATCAGGACGATTTATTCCCAAAGCAGCGGTATGATCGAAAAACACCTTTTCATACTTACGAGCAAGTTCCAGCACTTGCATTTTTTCCCTTTCGGCCGCTAGCAACATTTTATCATCACCAGTATCTGCATCACTGGTTAAATGTCCCACGTCCGTTATATTCATAACATGTTTCAATTTATAACCGGCCAAACGAATTGTTTTCGCCAACAAATCTTCAAAAACATATGTTCTTAAATTTCCAATATGGGCATAATTATAAACTGTTGGACCGCAGCAATACATTTTCACTTCTTTGCCATCTACTGGTTCCACTTTGTCGATAGCTCTGGACATCGTATTGTAAAAAGATATTTGTTCTGTCATTGTAATAACCGCTATTTTTTGTGTTGTTTCTCCTATGATTCTAGCTCAAAAATATAATAAGTCAAGCATCTAAAACGCCCGTTTTGATGCTTGACCAAAACAAAATAAAGTTTTTTGTCTGAATATGTCGTATTAGGTTTGAAATATTTTTACTAAAGCTAAGCAAGCAAATCCGAGACACCTCTTGTTCGACCGATGTTTATACAAACGTGCCCAAAATTACATAGTTCCCAAAAAGAGCGATTTTTATTTGGTTTTCTCTAACCTTTTTCTCTATTTGAGCCTATTTTATCCCTATTTTGTATTGATTTCAATCCTGCTTTCTACTATTTTGTAATAAAACAAAGAAAAAACAAAACTAATCAAGACACTCGATGGTTTAATCACTGGTCAAAGACAAGTAACAATGTCAAAATATTAACATAAGGAACAATCTCATGACAAAAGATAAAAACATTCAATCTGACATTACGTATCAGTTCACTATGAGTGTTCGGCACAAATATTTTGAAATGATAAAATCTGGGCAAAAAGACATTGAATTACGCGCGTACGACGACAAACGCAAAAAAGTTAAAATTGGCGACAAATTTTTACTGTTTGATGCTGAAAACACAGACGAATATATTATCTGCGAAGTTTTAAATATGCATGTTGCGCCTGATTTTGAGAATTTGTTTAAAAAAATCGATATTAAGCGTTCTGGATTTCAAAACATTGATGAATTGATGAACATTATTACCAAATTTGTATCGCGCGAAGAATTGAACCGTGAACACGTTGTCGGTATGGAAATCAAACGCATAAGATAACAAAATCTTTTGATTCTGGGATTATTAATTCGAATCGAATTTTAGGGTATTTTTATTAGTTTTAATATTTTCTTTCTATATAGCTTTAAAGATAAAAACACCGCACAAATCTGCCATCACAACAGTAAACACTATTTTTCACAATAGGTTTCTTTTCTTATTATGGTTGTTTTAATTGATTTTTTTCTCTTTATTTGATAATATACCCAAACGAAGTAAAAACTAACCAAACTAAAAACAAAACAATAGGGGGGAAAACATTATGACACATCATCAAATATGGCATGCGATTGAATTATTTGCTCGTGAACACGGAATGTCTTGCTCTGGATTGGCAAAACTTAGCGGGTTAGATCCGACAACCTTTAACAAAAGCAAACGTAAGACTGTATTTGGACAACCACGATGGCCGTCAACGAACAGCATCGCGAAAATATTGGCCGCAACTGGGGCAAAACCACAAGATTTCTTTAAATTTGTGACCAGCGACGACACTGGCGAAGACAAAGATAAAAAATAAGCGACACGCAAAGCCACTATTTCAGGTTCCACAGGGATTTTCTCGACACTTTGTACCTGCGGGGCAACCGTGACGATTTTGCTTCGCTTCATTCCCCTTGGTTCATTCGCTTTGCGAACCGGCCGACGAACGTCTGCCTTTCGCCTGCGGGTCGAACCCTTTCTTCGGGTTCGAACAGGGATTCCCTCGCACGGCACAAAGTGCCGGCTGCGGGGCAACCGTGACGATTTTGCCACGATTTACTTGCAAAATCTACTTGTTGTCGAACCCTTGGCAACCTTGTTGCGACGCATTCAAATCAAACCATGTCCACCAAAAATTTATCCCCCGTTTTCACGGGGGATAAATTTTTGGTGGAGACACAGGGATTCGAACCCTGGACCCAATGATTAAAAGTCATTTGCTCTACCAACTGAGCTATGTCTCCAAACTCGGTCCACCTTTCGGCGTTCGGGGCATATTTTGACATATAAAAAAAAGAAAATCAAGCAAAAAATTGAGATTTTTGATTTTTTATATCACATCACAATTTGCATAAAAATGTGGATTCAGACACTTTACCGTTTTGAATTGGAAAACAAAATGTTGTTATCGATAGTGTATCCGAATCCACGCCATAATTATGTCAAAAAAGTGCCAGCGACGGCAATTTGTTTGTATACCTAGGCATTTTTGCCGAACGCCCCACCCGATTAATTTGCGCTTGTCAAAGATACCTGCGTCGTGGCGTTTGCACTATCATCGTCCCAGGTTGTGTATATTGTGACACGTTTTTCGCCTATGGCGTCAACAAGATGTTTATTTACATAATGTATTGTGTCAAATATTGCACCAGCTGTCATTAAACTAGTATCAGGTTCAAAACCATAACCATTAATAATATCATCTCTAAACGCTTCGTATTCATCATCGTCGTACAAATTTACAAGACTATTACCAATCTCCGAATCTATTTGCGAACCAGATGTTACATCTTGTAATATTTCGTCACCATCGGCATTTAATAATTTATCTTGTTTATCATATAACCCTTGTTGTTCAAGAACACGAATTGTTTCTGATACTGCTTCATCAATTGATGTATTCACCGCTGCAATCGCACTATTATACGCACCTTTGACATACGCAGTTGTGGCGATATGGTCTTGGTCGGCGACATCAATATTCACACGACCATACGGTGCGTTTGCGTTTGTTGTTGGCGCGGGATGATTGTTATCTGCCACGGACGGCGCGATATACATTGCCCCTGATATATTTTCTGCACGTGCGACAAATGGCAATGTTGCAAGTATCGCAAATAATATTGATTTTGTTGTCATAGTTTCCTCTCCTTCTGTTGGTTTTAACAACGAACAACCACCAGAAAAAGAATCGGGTGGTTGGAGGTTAACGACAATTCGAACTGAAATTGTGTGCCTTATTCTATATATTCGGCAACCCTCCAACCATATGTTGGAGAAATTTTACGTCATCCCTGACGCAGTTCGACACGGGTCGTTACACCCCATCAGAAAATATTCTTTCTGACGTTGATTATTTTATCAAATTTTGAAATTCAACGCAAACAAAAAAATTCAGGGGCTGATTTGCTTCTTGGTTATTCTGCGGTCGACTGCATTTTCTTACGCGTTGTGTATCCTGTGGAATAAAACCAATCGTCTATCATAGAAAGCGTGGTTTCCAGATATCGCGCAATTTCTTTGGGCGAATTGTGAAATTTTAATTCATTAAGGATTTGATTTAACTCTTGGGCGATGAACGACAATATTTGTGTGTGTTGGGGGTCCAAAACTTCTATTTTGTCGGATTTATATAGCAAATCTTCCAATAGGCCCAGTTGTTTCTTGATTCCGCGAACGTATTTTTTATCAAAATTTAGTTTTTTATAGTTCAAATTTATGTCCTGCATAGGAACTTCGATACGCGGCAATCCTATAATATTTTTCATGTATGCTAATATTTTGAACAAATGTCCGTCCAATGCGTTTATAACATTGGCGTGCTGATGTTTATGCACACGACGCGTCACCAGAAAATTAGAATAATCATAGAACAAAAACACCAATGGAATCGCTAATAACGACGCCGCCACATTATCCATTAAATCTATCCAACCGGGGCTATGCAGGTATTTTTGCGAAAAATCAAAGACAAAAATGCCGCCTGCGATAGACAGGACATACGGTATCATTTTCAAGAATATATTTATCACATTCACATTGTAAATTATAGCATCACCCGAACCAATTGTTGACAGGAATGAAACCATACGCCCACACTTGAAAATCAGGCAAAAAAGTATTATAATACATGTTGTGGTGTGTGGATACATCACAACAAACCAAAGGGGTGGCACAATGGCGATGTCAGTCAAAGATTTTTTGTTATTATATTTCCGTCAAAGACATTTTAACGAAATGCCGCCTGAAATTCGGGCGCGGTTTGATGATTACGCCAAAAAAGACGATTTCCGCGGCGATATGAAATCGTGGAAAAAGGATTTGATGCACACCAACGCAAATGGAAAATTGGTTCAAAACGATTTGCCAGATGCGGCGACGGCTTTTGTAGATGCGGCCGGTAATGTTGATAATTCTCTTTGGGAATCGTTGTTTTTATCGATTCAAAATGCTTTGGTTGAAATGTCTGCTAATCGGGATTCTTTCAAAGACAATTCCGACGCAACAAAATTCTTAGACGAATATTTTGGCGACCCACGAACAAAGATTTTTTCTTTGCCACCGTTGAATCAACAAACTGTCACTAGCATAGACAATTTTGTCACCAGCGTTCTCAAAGACCCATCTATTAACAGTTTTGCTATGTTCAGCGGTCTGTTTAACGACGATTACAATGAATATAAAGATTTCATCGAATCTTTGACCAAAGGAAAATATAAATCTGATCCGAATGTTCGTAATAAACTCGTCCGGATTATATCTTCGTTGGCCAGCAGATTGGAATACGGCGACATCAGCAATCAAGCATTGGTTCAAACTTTGGAAAATTTGGATTTGAACGGGATAATAAGCGGATTAAACCAAGAGGCTGTTGTTGACCCGACAAAACTGAATGAATTTAAGCAAGAATACCAGAAAATTTTGAATACTTTGCACGACAAGACCAAGGTTTATAGTGTATTCAAAAATTATGACAAAGGTAAAATTTCAAAGCAATTAGACGAAGCAATTGCAAAAACTGATTATACTGGCAAGATAACTGAAAAAGATTACGTTGCACCGAAACGTGACGATCAAAAAACACTTTGGCAACGCATAGAAGACAATGTCAAAGACACGTATTCAGATACGCTGAAAAAATATGTGACTGCGCATCGCGATCATATATATGTAAAACCAACAACAAAAAGCATTATTGCCGCATTAGACGGCGAAAAGATTAAACCTGTGGATGGAATTGGTGCGGTCTTAGATAAACAATCAAATATTGCAAAAAGACTGAAAGACAAAACACCAACTGGCGACGCCCATTTCAAATGGTTTGTCGATATGATGCAGGAATTAAAAAGCACTATGCCAAAGGCTTTTGAAGGTGCTTTGCGTAATGGTCGCCAAATGCACAGATTGATTGAAGAAATGGTCTTAAAGGCAATCAACGACAACAAAATCGATGAAGCAAAAACCGCTATGGAGGTTTTGTCTGTGATGCGATATGGGTTATTCACTTCGCGCAGAATGGACGCATTAAACAAAACAGATTTGACTTTGTTTTCGGACGGCGGTTTGTCATGGAACAAAGACGCAAATATAAAATCGATAACAAAGGCCGTGGATAAAACTATAAAGTTTGGCATTCAAACGACTGGCTATGCGGTTACGGGTGTTGTAAATGGGCTTCGTCGCACAGGAACCAGTTTTAATCATTCTGGAAAATTACAACAAAAATCCGACGAATGGGAACAACAAAATCAACAAGATAAAAACGATTTCTTGAACAATTATGTCACACCTCAAAATAACGCCGATACCCAAGAAATCCAAAGACAGACCGGCATTCAAAATACCGCTCAGGCGAATTTAGGATTGAATCAAAATGTGACATTGACCCAGCGAAAAACCGATTTAACAAATGGACGTTTGCGCGAAAATCGTTTGTCTGAAAATATCCATAATTTGGAACAAGCGATTGCACCATTGGTACAAACGGAAGAAGACCATAGGGTATATTTACAAGAACAAACAAACAAACAAAACAAAGAAGCGGAAATTTTGGGATTGGAAGCGCAACTTCGCGGATTGGGCGGCACACCTAATAACCAACTAGAAGCGCAACAGGCCGATATTTTGAAACAACAACTGACCAAGGCCCAAAAAGATTTAAACGCAATAAACAAAAAAATTCAAGACATAGATACCAGATATCAGGCCACGGGCGGTATCATCGCAACATTTAATCCGAACGTTCAACAAAGATTAGCAAATGCGCGCGCAGCAATTCAAAATATCAATAACAGATTGACTGCTGAAAAAAATCAAAACGACATATTGTCACAAAATATAAATGATTACGAAAACGCGCAATCTGTGATAAACACATGCCAGGACAGCATTACCAAACGCAATCAACGCTATCAAGATTGGGATTCAGATCATAAAAATAAATATAATGAATTAATGGGTTTTTGGGATTTCTTGCAAACTGGGCATACTAAAAACATTTTCAGATTCAGCACGAAAAAATTACAGAAAAAGATGGATAACGGCAAAATGGTTCAAATCTATAATGATTGGATGACCGATCATTCGTATGCGGCATAACGCGTTGCGAATCTTTTAACCAGACGGCGTTCGCGTCGTCTGTTTTTTGCCCAGCAAAAACATAAGTTTATTATTGAAACGCCGAAAACGATTTGCTATTGTTGGTGGCGTAAAAAGTTTTTTTATAAACAAAAAGGATAACATATGTACATACTTGCTTTGAATTGTGGTTCGTCTTCTCTGAAATATCAGGTTTTTGATGCCGATACCAAGAAAGTCGTTGTTGGTGGAAATGTTGAAAAAATCGGTTTGCCAGATTCTTTCATTACTCAAAAATATCCGGACGGCACAAAAGAAAAGAAAGTCACCGAAATGAAGAACCATAACGAAGCATTGAATGTTGTTTTGTTTATGTTACGCGAAGCGTCCATTGATATGAATGAAATTGGTGGTGTTGGACACCGTGTTGTTATGGGCGGTTCTAAATTTGCTTCGTCGGTCGAAATAAATGACGAGGTTATGCGCGCAATCGCCGAATGGAAAGATTTGATGCCGTTGCATATTCCTGCATCGTTAATGGGCATTGAAAGCGCGCGCCAAACATTGCCAAACGCGAAACAGGTTGCCGTATTTGATACTGCTTTCTTGCAAACAATGCCTGAACAATCGTTCCGTTATGCAATTCCAGAGGCATGGTATAAAAACCTTGGGGTGCGCCGCTATGGTTTCCATGGGACATCTCATTTGTATGTTTCTAAACGTGCGGCGGCGATGTTGGGCAAACCTGCCGACCAGTGCAATTTGATTACTATGCATATTGGTTCGGGCGCATCAGGCGTAGCTATCAAAAATGGTCGCGCAGTTGATACAACTTTGGGTATGACACCAACCGCCGGTTTGGTCATGGGAACACGCCCAGGCGATGTTGATGCCGCTGCATTGTTCTATGTTATGGAAAAATTGAATTTGACACCAGAACAAATGACAAAACATTTGAACAAAGATTCCGGTTTAATGGGTATTACAAAATGCTTTGCCGACCGTCGCGATGTCGAAGAAAACCGCGAAACAAATCCTGATTGCCAATTGGCGATTGATATCGAAACACACAACGTCAAAAAATACATTGGCGCATTTATGGCCGAATTAGGACATACTGATGCAATCGTATTTACGGCGGGTGTGGGTGAAAACGACGATTATTTGCGCGAAAAATTCTGCAGCGGTTTGGAAGAATTGGGCATCAAATTAGACAAAGAAGCCAACAAAAACGCTCTGGCCCGCAAAGGCGTTGACGAAGCGATAATCAGCACACCTGATTCGAAAGTCAAAGTTTTGATGATTGCGACAAACGAAGAATTGGTTATCGTCGAAGACACAATCGCGATTATGAATGGGACATACGACCCAGACCATTTGAAAATGCAATATTCGTTTGCGCAAAAATAAAGATAAATTTTGTTTTGTCTGAACAAACCGCCGTTTGGCGGTTTTTTATTGAATAAATTGTGTAATATTTGCTACATTTAAGGTGTGAATAAAACTGTTTTTGATTTTTTTAACCAAGATTTACAGTTTATACACGGCGTAGGCCCCGTGCTGGCCGCGCGTTTTAATGATGTTTTGGGCGGACGCCGTGTGTTGGATTTTTTATTACACAAACCGTCGTACGTGCGGCCGCGCGAAATTCTGGATTCTGTGACGGGGGCACAAAACGGCGATACGATTACTATATCGGTGTTGGTGAAATCGCATAAGCGTGGCGGTGTTTTTCGTGGGCGTCGTCACCCGACTCAGGTTATATGTGCCGACAAATTTTCTGCACCGGTCACGATACAATTTTTCAATGTGAATTATTTGGATTATTGGACTGAAAAATTGCCGATTGGTCAATGGCGTATTGTCAGTGGAAAATTGGATTTTAATTCCAGAAATGGCGCGATTATCAATCACCCTGAATTTATTGAAGCGCCTGAGAACGCGGCCAAGATTCCACGGCATCAGGCGATATATCCGTCAGGCGAAGGATTAAGCCAGAAAACTTTTGCCGCTGTACGCGACCAGATATTCAAGATTATACACGAACAAATTGCCGCACATGTAAATGATGAAAGAATGCTGGAATTTATTGATGCATTGGAACATATTCATTATCCAGAAACAAATGATGATTTAAATCCGAACAATACGTACGTTGCAAAATTGGCCTATTGCGAACTGTTCGCACACCAAAGCGCGATTGCAATTAACCGTCGGATGCGCGCCGAACAAAAAAGTCTGCGGCCTGTTCGTGCAAAGCGGTATGATTTAATCGATAAATTTTATGGCATATTGCCATTTAATTTGACCAGCGCACAACAACGCACTATTGATGAAATCTTTGCCGATTTTGCAAAACCGATTCCTATGATGCGATTGGTCCAGGGTGACGTCGGTTCCGGCAAAACAATGGTTGCGTTGGCCGCGATGATAAAAATGGCTGAAACGGGCGCACAATCTGTATTATTGGCACCCACCGACACTTTGGCCCAGCAACATTTTGCTAAAATTGCGCCGATGTGCGAAAAATTAGGTATTGTTTGCGACGTTTTGACCGGTCGCGACAAAGGCGTACCGCGGCGCGAAAAACTGGTTTCGTTACGCTCTGGCCGGACGAAAATTGCGATTGGAACGCATGCTTTGTTTTCTGATGACGTCGAATACAAGGATTTAGGTTTAATTGTCATTGATGAACAACATCGATTTGGCGTGCAACAGCGAACAACTATGCGCAACAAAGGTCATAATCCCGATATGTTGGCTTTGTCGGCAACGCCTATACCACGCACGTTATCTATGACGGTGTACGGGGATATGGATATTTCGATTATAAATGAAAAGCCCGCAGGTCGTATTCCTATTAAAACGTCAAAGATTTCAATTATGCGCACAAATGCATTGATTGACCGTATTGCGCCACAAATCGCCAATGGGGCAAAGGTTTTTTGGGTCTGTCCGTTGGTGACAGAATCAGAGGTTTCTGATATGACCGCCGCACAGTCCAGATTTGATGATTTAAGGAAACATTTCCCACATACTGGTCTTTGCCACGGCCAAATGGATAAAAAGGCGCGCGATGCAGTTATGACTGAATTCGCCGATACAAATTCAAAAATGCGCGTATTGGTTTCGACGACTGTCATAGAGGTTGGGATTGACGTTCCGTCTGCGACAATCATGGTGATTGAAAATGCAGAACGATTTGGTTTGGCGGCATTACATCAATTGCGCGGACGTGTTGGACGCGGATCGCAACAATCATATTGCATTTTGATTTATAGCAATAATGTGACGCCTGATGGGTTAAAAAGGTTAGATATATTATGTGAAACCGATGACGGCTTTGTAATTGCAGAGCAAGATTTAATGATGCGCGGTGTCGGCGAATTGTTGGGAACGAAACAAAGCGGTTGGATTCAATACTATTTTGTCGATTATCGCGAACATAGGGATTTGTTCAAATTGGCACAAAGTGCCGTAATGAATAATAATAGTGACGATGACGCATGGGCGGCTGATTTGCGCCAGATATTTGATTGTTCGACAATCGCGGGGGCATAATTGAAAAAGATATTCGCTGTTTTAATTACTGTTCTTTGGGCGTTCGGTGCCAATAGCGCGACGCTGATTAACGATACAGAAATAGAACGCGGCATCGCAGAAATTATTGCGCCTGTGGCGATGGCGGCAAAAATCCCATCAGAAAGATTAAAAATCTATATTGTGAATGACGATGATTTTAATGCCTTTGTACGTGGCGGCGAAGATATTTTTATATATACCGGATTATTAAAGCAAATCAAATCGCCGAACGCTTTGCGTGCCGTCGTTGCACACGAATTCGGGCATACTATCGGTGGTCACATGGTTCAAATGGCCGACCGCGAACGTGCAGAAATGATACGCACACTGATTGTTCAGGCATTGGGGGTCGGACTGATGGTCGCAGGTGGCAACCCAACCGCCGGCGTCGGTGTATTGGCGGGTTCAACGGGGATTGCACAACAATCTATGCTGTCTTTCACACGTGACGAAGAACGCGTTGCCGATGATTTCGCGGTTGATTTAATGGTGGCGGCCGACCAAAATCCAAACGGATTAATCGATGTCTTTGAACAAATGCGCGATATGCACGGTGAATTAGAATCGCGTATAAATCCAAATCGAATCAATCACCCATTAACCAGCGAACGATTAAATAATGTAAAAAATAAAATCAAAAATTTGAAAAATATTCCGACAAAACCGGCTGATAAAATCACGGCTGAAAACGCAGAATATGATATGTTGCGCGCAAAATTAGTCGGCTATTTAGACAACGAAAAAAACATTTTAACAAAATATCCGTATTCTAATAAATCAGATGCTGCGATTTATGCGCGCGCAATTGGAAATATGCGCTCTGGAAATTTAGACGTCGCAAAAACAGGAACACAAACATTAATCAAACGCCATCCAAAAACGCCCTATTTCTATGAATTATTGGGAGACATTGAATATCAATATGGCCATTACGACGACAGTGTTGACGCATATGAACAGGCATTAAAATTTATCGACGATGCACCACAAATTGAAACTGCGTTGGCATTGGTGTTATCAGAACGAAAGAAAGACGGCGATTTAACGCGCGCGCGTGAACTATGCAAACACGTTATTTTATCAGATGCATCGCCATTGGCGTATTGGATTTTGGCACGGGTCAGCGTTGACGGTGAATCTGATTGGGCGATGGCTGAATTCTATAAAATGAATGGCAACAATGAAAATGCGAAAAAATACGCAAAAATGGCCCAGAAAAAATCAAAGAAAAATTCGCCAGAATACATAAAATCTGGGGATATATTGAAACAATAAAGCGACGTTTTTAATTGCTATTATTTTTATTTATATTATCATTTTATCAATAACAAACGGAGAAAAAGCATTATGTCAGACATCGAAAAAGAATTAGTTGTTGGACGCTGTAAAATTATTCTGGCCGCCGGCAAAATCCACGTTTTCAGGTTCGCCGGCGTGTACACGGTCAAAGATAAATATTCTTTGGAAAAGATTTTTGAGATAAAACCCGCGGACCCTTGCGATTTGGAAAACGAAACAAATAAAGGTTTTGACTGTTTGGTCGTGAACGGGAAAAAATATATAATATCAGAGCAAGAAACCAATTTATTGGCTATGGTCAAAGAGATTCACGACAACCAAGATAAAAATGTCACCGAAGAAAAAAACAAAACCCAAGACCAACCAAGTGTCTTGAAATTTCTTGACAAATTCATTCATAGATAATACAAAATTTATTTTTGTCGTCTTTTTTCTTGACATATTTTTTATTTGCGCTATCTTTTGTCGGCAAAAACCAGACAAAGGTGGTAAATATGCAAGATTACGAAGACACAATTATATCAAACAAATTTGATTGCAAACGCATGGTCGAATTCTGCACAGAAGATTTGGAAAAATACGAAGACAGTGTAGATATAGATAAATGGACCAGATATTACTATGTTTATAGATTTGTTTCTGAAAAAGGCAAACCAAGACGTTGCAATATGTTCATTTTAGAATGCGATTCCGAAGGTGTTACACCTAATGTTGAATATTTGATTCATGGCACTGTATATTACAAAGCCGGCAAATACGCAAAGAAACTGTTGGAAAAGACATTAACAATCTTTGACAAACGAAACGCTGAAAAAGCAAAAAAAGCCGCGCAAACCAAAGATACAGTGAAACAACAAATAAATCAAAATAGTCCTGAACGATAATATCGGGACATTAAAAACCAACCCGTCGTCCATGTTCGTCACACCCCAAAAAGGCGCAACATGGGCGGCGTTTTTTATGGTGTTAATTTTGTTCTTGTTTGGTTTTTAAAAAAATGATAATATAGGTGTGTCAGAAAGAGTTTTTCTGATGGGGTGTCAGAACCCTTGAAAAGTGGCGTCTGCGATTCTATTGAATCGTTGACGTAAAATCTCCGACTATGGTTGGAGGGCTGCTGAATATATTGAATAAAGCACACTATACCACTTTTATAGTTCTGAACCTCCAACCGCCATTTTGTGGCGGTTGATGTTTTCAAAACCATGGAGGTGGACATGAAATATACATCTGATTTCAGAGAAAAAATTATAATAAAACTTTCCAAGATATTGTACAAAGCCGACATTTATATAGTTAAAGGAAACAAAACAGATTTTGATTATTCCGTGTTTGATAAAAAAACAAATGAAAAGATTTTTTCTATAATTCGGGATAGCGCTCTGATTGAAGATATAATTTGTGTCAAAGATGAAAAAATTTTCTGCCCAGCGGGTTCAAAGTCTTTTGATAAGTTATTATTGGATATTATAAAAACTTACGAAGCGCAAAATTATCAAGACAACCTTAGCATTCATCAACACCAATCTTTGATATATAGATTTCTGGCACGATTTTATTTTGATTGCGAACAAAAAGGTGTAATGTGAATATCTGGTTGTTTTTATTTATTTTCTTTCTTATAATATATACCGAAAACTATATATTTTGGGAATATTTATGGAAACAGTGACAGATATCAACATTGCAGAAAAAACTATCAAAAGGTTGATGACACGGCTGGAAAATGAACCCGTGGAAATTTATCCTGGGTATAATTCGGGCCTGACATTGCCACCGGACACGCGCGTCAGCATTGTGGCATCAATCAATCAAATCTTACCGTTGTGCAAATTTGATAAAAAAAGCGATGTATTTGTATCGTTTATAGTGCATTCGGCGGGCAAGGATGTCCCTATGTTTGAAATAGCGTTAAAAAAAAGCGGGCGTTATGTCTATAAAGGCAACAAAAAATTTGAAAATCCGCCACTTTTTGACGAATTATTTGATATGGTCTGGAAAATTCAGCAACAAAAAATTGAAATAATTCAAAAAAACAACCCAAATTCATCAGACGTAAAAACTGCGATGATGCAGACTGCGATTTTGAATTATATTAAAAAATGTAATGGTTTAGGATATTAAAAAACCGCCCGATGGGGCGTTTTTTATAGTGTTAATTTTGTTCTTGTTTGGTTTTTAAAAAAATGATAATATGGGTGTGTCAGAAAGAGTTTTTCTGATGAGGCTTAAGAACCTCTGTTAATCCGCGTCAGGGATGTGACGTAAAACATCTCCAACAGTAAATGGTTGGAGGGCTGTGAATATAAAGAATAAACGGCGCAATTTCGGATTAAATTGTTCTTAACCTCCAACCGCCTTTATTTTAAGGGTGGTTGTTTTGTGTTGTGATAACCAAAGCAAAGGAGAGGACGAAATGAACACAAAAACAATACTACCAATCGCAATAATGCTTTCGTTGCCGTTAATGGCGAACGCTGCGAATATATCGGGTGACATGTACACCGCGCCCGCCGCGGCAGATACAAATCACCCAGCCCCAACAACAAATGTGCCCGCACCATATGGTCGCGCAAACATAGATACCACCGACCAAGAACATATCGCAACAACCGCATATGTCAAGGGCGCCTATAACAGTGCGATTGCAGCGGTGAATAAAGTCAATAACGAGAAAGTATCATTTGATACTTTTGAATCAACAATGCAAGGCTTTGACGACCATATAGGCTTAATTCAAGGTGATATACAAAACATTCAAGAAAACAAAGTGGACGCGGAATATGTTGGTGGCGCAATTGACAATATCGCCACATCTATATACGATAGTCTTGATTCGCTCGGTGGCTACTTGAACTCTAAGCGCGTCACAATTTACACTACGTGGAATGACGATAGCGCGAATGCGACGACCAAGGTGACATTGTCCACGGCGGATTAAATTAATTTATATTGTTAGCCAACAAAAAACCGCCCGATGGGGCGGTTTTTTTGATTTTCTATCGGCCGTTTGTCCGGTTTTTCAGATACCAATCGACTGTTTTAACAATGCCGGTATCAAATGTTTCATTGGCGCGCCATCCCAATTCTGTTTGAAGTTTGGTTGCGTCAATCGCATAACGAAAATCGTGACCTGCCCTGTCCGCAACAAAAGTAATTAAATCAGCATATTTTTTACCGTCTTTGCGTGGGCGACGTTCGTCTAAAATTTCACAAATCTTTTTAACAATTGTGATATTGTTGCGTTCGTTATTACCGCCGATATTATATGTTTCGCCTGATTTACCATTGTGGAAAATCAAATCTATGGCTTTGCAGTGATCTAACACATACAACCAATCACGAACATTTGAACCCGAACCATAAACCGGTAATGGCTGTTCCGCCAATGCGCGCGATATTATCAACGGTATCAATTTTTCATTATGCTGTTTCGGACCATAATTATTAGAACAATTTGATGTTGTCACGTTCATACCAAACGTGTGATGATATGCCCGAACCAAGAAATCAGAACTGGCTTTGCTGGCCGAATATGGGCTGTTCGGGGCGTAAGGTGTTTTTTCTGTAAAATATCCCTGTTCACCCAACGCGCCATAGACTTCGTCTGTGGAAATATGATGAAAACGACTGGATGCGTGTTCAGGTTTCACGTCCCCCGGCCCATTCATCCAATGACGGAAAGCACAATCCAATAATGTAAATGTGCCGTCTATGTTCGTTTTGATAAATGCCCCTGGGTTTTTAATAGAATTATCAACGTGGCTTTCTGCTGCAAAATGAATTATGCCATTTGGATTATATTTTTTGAACAAATCTTCGATTAAACCACGATCACAAATATCGCCGTGGATAAATGCATAATTAGGCATATTTTCACATTCTTGCAAATTAGACAAATCCCCAGCATACGTCAATTTGTCCAAGTTTATAACCTTATATTTCGGGTATTTAGCGCAAAAATATGGCACAAAGTTAGAACCTATGAAACCTGCGCCACCGGTCACTATAATCGTTTTATCAAACATTTTTTTCCTTTTTTGTTTATTTCATTTGAATGTATAGCAATAAAAACGGCAAAAGTCAAAAAAAACACCGCCAAACGGCGGTGTTTTATACACATATTAGAAATTAACCAACCAATTTTTTCCACAATGATTTTTTGGCTTGTTTTTTCTTAACACGACCACGATGACGTGGCGCAGTTGACGTGATACGTTTTGCCTCGCTGTGTTGGGCATTTTTCTTTTTAACGTCACTGGACGGTTCATGCGCAGACAACACATCGTCTGTTTTGACATTATCAGCCGCAACGCGTTGAATCGAATATTGATCAATATTCATCAAACTATCGTCGCCGACTATCACAATTTCTGTGCCAAATTCTTTTTCCATATCTGCCAATTCAGCGCGTTTTTGGTTCAGCAAATAAATCGCAACATCGCTTGGGACCGTCATAATGATTTTTTGTGCCGGTTTCGCCAACAATTTTTCTTGAAGATGACGGAACAATATTATCGACGCCGTTTGAATACTCGGCACGACGCCCGCCCCCATACAGTGCGGACACACGACATACGAAGATTCAATGAACGAAGACCGCAATCTTTGACGCGACAACATCAAAACCCCGAACGCATTTATTTTTGCAACCTGAGTTCTGGCACGGTCATGTTTCATGACTTCGCGCATTTTTTGTTCCAATTTGCGGTTATTCTTTTCATCTTCCATATCGATAAAATCAATCGCGACAATACCCGCCAAATCACGCAAACGTAATTGCAGTGCGATTTCTTCGGCCGCTTCTAAATTAGTATTCAATGCGGTTTGTTCGATATCTTTCTCTTTGATTGCGCGCGACGAATTAACGTCAATTGTCACCATCGCTTCGGTTTGATTGATTACAATAGAACCGCCAGACGGCAAACCAACGTATGGGCCATGCAGACCTTCTAATTGTTTTTCAACACCAGCCTTGGTCATTAACGGAACCGCCGGATCTTTGTATTGAACCAACTGTTTCCGTGGTGCGCGACCGTACAATTGTTGATAATATGTTTTTGCTTCTTCAAAGACTTCGTCACCTTGAACAAACATTACGTCGTTCTTTTCGCTGATAAAATCACGAACAACGCGACGCAACAAAGAATCTTCGGTATGGATGGTCACCGGAGCGACAGATTCCAAAGTCGTTTTACGAATGTCATTCCAAAGTTCTGTCAGATATTCGTAATCTTTGGCAATATCTTCCGCTTTGGCACCCATTGCGGCAGTACGCAACACAACGGTCATACCCTTTGGAATTTTCAGTGTGTGCAAAATATCACGCAAACGCGCACGTTCGGCACGATCTGAAATTTTCTTTGATACACCATAACTATTACGTTTTCTGGAATTAGGCATCAAAACCGCGAAACGTCCCGCCAATGACAAATAAGTCGTCATGGACGCGCCTTTCTGGCCACGTTCTTCTTTGACACCTTGGACTAACAAAATCTGTTTTGGTGTAATGACGTCTTGGATTTTGAATTCATGAGCGCGTTTCAAAAATTCTTTGTTATCTTCGCCCGCGCTATGGTCATCATATTCCGCGATTTCGTCTTCTTCGTCATTCGGATCGTCATCGTCATCAACGATGTTGGCATGCGCCAATTCCATTAATTTTTTCTTTTGTTCAGGCGATACCTGATAATAATCCGGATGAATTTCAGAAAATGGTAAAAAACCGTTTTTACCCGTTCCGTAATCAATAAATGCAGCCTGAAGTGACGGTTCAACACGTATAACCTTGGCCAGATAAATATTGCCCTTTATCTGAGGTTTTGTTGTTGTTTCAACGTCAAAATCAACCACACGACTTGTGGCGGCATCCACCACCACCACCCGGGTCTCTTCGGGGTGAACCCCGTCCACATAAATTCTTTTTGACATTTAATAATCCTTTTGTGTTTTTGGTGTACGAAATGAACATAACACGTTCCCATGGGGCATCTACGCCCATGCCAAGGATGCACGCAACGATAACACACAGCGCGACTCGCATTATTGTAAAAAGTGATAACACAAACACTATTTTACCTCATTTTATACAACAGGACATAAGATACCAGATGGGAATGGAATTGGCAAGCGTTTTATTTGCTGGATTCGCGGGCATTTTTACCAATATGCAATGGTATTTTTGGCATTTTTTGCTTCGCTTCTTCAAGCCAACGACGCATACGTGCGCGCAGCCATCGTTCATATACAAAAAATAATCCACCAACACCCATTAATGGCAACACGTAATAAATTATACGAAACGCCAATAACGCACCAAAAATGTTAGCCTTGTCCACGGATTCAGGCAATGCTGCGATGAATATAGATTCAAAAACACCGATACCACCGGGGACCTGACTGAATACGCCGGCAACCATTGCGACGACGAATAATCCTATGAACATTCCGAACGGCATGATTTCCGCAGAAACATATGGTCGAATACAAAAATACAAAACCATTCCTGCGCATAGCGCGTCCATCATTCCCAATACTGTTTGAATCAGCGCAGTTCCGATTGATGGGATTTTGAATTTTATTTGACCAACACGAATATTTTTATCGCAGAAAGCAATCGTTACCGCGTAATATGCCAATATCAGTGACAAACACGCAATAAACAAACCGTTAATCCCAACAGAAACCCCCTCTGATGATTGTTCTAAGAAATCAGGCGATACCAGAAAATATCCGATGATTTCGACCGCTGCAAACCCCAGAAAATACGTAAAACCAGAAAAAGTCAACATTTTCAAAATGTCGCCCGCAGGGATTCGCCAACGCGTATATAAACGATAGCGGATTGCACCACCGCTGACCATTGCGTTGCCGGCGTTGTTGCTGATTGCGAAACCAAACATTCCCGCCAACATCCATTTCCACCAACTGATTTTGTGACATGTGTATTGTAACGCCAAATAATCGTACAGTGACAACACAACATATCCACATAAACACGCAACAGATGCCAAAACCAGATTTACAAAAGGAATATTCCAAAGCGCATGCGCAATTTGTGATAATGAATAATTACGCAATTGCCAATAAAGCATTCCTGCGGCCAGAATAAAAAAGAAAATTCCGGCATAATTTATAAGTTTTCTGAAAAAACGTTTCGTTTTAATAGACATCTGTGTTCTCGTGTGTGAATGATAGCATAGCAACATACAACACAAAAATCAAATTAAATAAATCACTTTTTGTTTTGGGCAACCCATTCTGATTTTAATTTTCCGAATAAAACAGTGCTATGCGGCGAACCGTCCGGCCATATTTTTTCTTCGCGCAAAAGGCCTTCGCGGGTATATCCATGTTTCTTAGCCTGCTTTTTCACGGCAATATTTTCGTTATCACACCAAATTGTCAATTTATGCAACCCATACGTTTCAAAGCCTAACTTTTCTATCTTTGGCAACAACAAATCAATAATTCCACGATGACGTGCAGATTTTTTCAGCCAATATCCAACTTCAGCAGTTTGACGACGGACATAAATACACCCCAAACCTATTTCGCCCAATAATTCATCACCGTAAAAAATCCCATACATCGCATATTTGCAAAAGCCGCGATCTTTGTTTTTATTTTTGTATTCGGTTAAAACTTCATCTATGTTTTTATAGAGGCCGTATTCCATCCAAAAATTGAAAGCGTCAGCATCTTCGTGAAAAATATCGAAAATCTGTTTTGCATAATGTTTGGTTGCAGGTATCGGTTTCAAAACAAATTTCCGAACCTTGATTTCTTTTGGTCTTTGAACATTGGTATTCATTTTTGCTTTCCGTTTTATTTTGCGACAATATCGTGGAAAATCGAAGCCGGCAGCGTTCCGCCAACTATTTTGTTCGACATTGGGCTATTATCATCACGACCAATCCATACACCCATCACATAATCCGCCGTTGCCCCGATAAACCACGCGTCACGATTATCGTTACTGGTGCCGGTTTTGCCCCCAAAAACCCGTGGAGTATATGCACGTTTACCGGTTCCTTTGGTCACAACTTCGTATAATAATTGTTTCATGTATTCAACGGTTTGTGGCTGTAATATAGTCATTTCGTCCGACGGGTTACGTTCATAAATTATATTGCCGTTTGCGTCCTTGATTTTATATATAGAATACGGATGAACCGATTTACCGTCATTCCAGATAACCGAATAAATCGTGGTTAAATCCAACAGGCTCATTTCTGATGCGCCCAACACAGTTGAATATTCACGGCGCAATTTACCCCCAACCCCAAGACGCGCTGCCATATTTAATACGGTATCTATGCCGTATTCTTGGGTTAATTTTAACGGCACAGAATTAACACTTTTTGCAAAAGCGGTCGCCAAATCTATCCCACCATAATAGCGTTCATCGTAATTTTTTGGATTATAATCACCGATTGAAAACGGCGAATCATTTACGTATGATGTTGGTGTCATACCGTTTTCCAATGCAACCAAATATACCACCGGTTTGAATGCAGACCCGGGTTGGCGCGGTGCCAGAACACGATTAAATTGACTGACCCTGTAATCGTCGCCACCAACCATAGATTGAATCGCACCATCACGTGCAATTGCAACAATTGCACCCTGATATTCATCAATATTCGCAGATAAAGTTGCGGCAACCTGCGCCTGTAATTTGGTATCTATGGTGGTATACACATACAAATCACTTGCTATTTCGCCAATTCGCGATTCAACTTCGTCCATTACAAAATCAGTCCAATAACGATATATATTTTTATCCTGCTTTGTCGTCGCTGGCTTTAATTGTTGCGCCGCCGTTCTGGCCACGTTTTCAGAAATATAACCCTGTTTCACCATTTCAGTCAACACAACACGCGCACGCTTAATATTACGGTCTGGATTTTTCAACGGACTATATAACGTTGGCGCCTTTAACATAGCCGCAATTTGTGCCGCCTCTGCCACTGTTAATTCGTCGGCCCCGTGTTCAAACAAAGAAACCGCCGCCGCGTCAATTCCACGCAACCCCCCGACCAGCGAAATTCGATTCATATATAAATCCAGAATTTGGTTTTTGCTGAATCGGTTTTCCAACCATTGTGACAATATTAATTCTTGGATTTTGCGGGACATTTTTTTATCGCGCGACAAGAATATGTTTTTCGCGGTCTGTTGCGTTATAGTTGATCCACCGGCAGCAAAACGTTTATTAAACAAATTCGTCACCATCGCACGGAAAATTCCACGCACAGACACTGCACCGTGTTTATAGAAATTTTTATCTTCGATTGCGATTATCGCCTGCCATACATGCGGCGGCAAAGTTTCAACCGACACTGGATCGCCCATAATCCGCCCCATAGAGCGAATTTCGTCACCATTTTTATCTAAAAAAGTAATTGCCGGTTTTCGTGTTTCGTGCAACATAGAATCCAATGACGGCATCTGTAAAAACACATATAAAATATATAGTGCAACACACGCCACAGCGACCAACACAACATTTATTACGAACGCAATCAGACGCGATTTCATAGACCGCGGTTTATCATTTATTGAACGATTATCTTTTCCCTGCCCCATTTATATGTTCCCCCTATTTAATTGCGTTTTCAAAATCAGATTCATACCAAATTGTCACACCATATTTTTGCGCGTCCGCCAATTTAGAACCTGCATTTGCACCGGCGATAACTATATCGGTTTTGGGCGACACGGACGATTGCGGTTTTGCGCCCATGCGTTCCAGAATTTCTTTGGCCGCGTCACGTGTATATTTTTCAAGCGTCCCCGTTAACACGACGCGTTTGCCATTCAACAATTCATTTTCGACAATCACAATTTCTGGGTTTTTAATATTGATATATTTCAACAAATTATCCAATGCAGACATCGCGTGCGAATCCGCAAAGAAAGAAACTATTTCATTTGCCATAACGTCACCAATACCGTCAATTTCAATCAAACGTTCCGCCGATGCGCCGCGCAATGCGTCCATAGATTTGAATTCGCGCGCTAATATTTTTGCCGTGACTTCACCCACATCTGGAATCCCAATTGCATAAATCACGCGGTGTAAATCTACATTTTTCGCCTTTTCAATAGACGTATTCAAATTCGCCACAGATTTATCACCGAACCCGTCCATACGGCGAATTTCATCACCATAATTTTGAATCAGTGTAAATATGTCTGCGGCCTGAGATATCCAACCCAACGACGTGAATAATTCAATCTGTTTTTGACCGAAACCTTCGATATCAAATGCGTGACGCGATACAAAATGTTCTAATTCGCCGCGGATTTGCGCCGGACACGACAGCGAATTTACACATCGCCGCGCGACCGCGCCCATTTCTTGGATGACGGCGCCGCCACAAACCGGACAAACATCTGGGAACACAAAAGGTACCGTATTTTCCCCTTTTTCAGCAACGCCCACAATTTGCGGAATAACGTCGCCGGCGCGTTGGACAATAACTTTGTCACCAACACGCACATTTAACCGCGCGATTTCGTCGGCATTATGCAACGTCGCCCGCGACACCAAAACGCCACCAATATTAATAGGTTCTAATTCAGCGACCGGCGTCAAAACCCCAGTTCGTCCAACCTGAATCGTGATGTCGTTTAATTTAGTTATACCGCGCGCCGCCGGAAATTTATAAGCGATTTCCCAGCGCGGACTGTTTGCGCGCGCGCCCATTTTTTCTTGGACTGCGACCGAATTTACTTTGATAACTAAACCGTCAATATCGAACGGAATTTCATCGCGCGTCAGCATGATTTCATTATAAAAATCTTGGACTGCCGCCACAGAATCCACGCGCCGCGCCCAGTGGCGTGTTGTTTTGAATCCCCATGATTCTAATTTTTCAAAAAATTCAGATTGCGTATTCCACGTCCGCGCCGAAATTTCACCGTATGTGTAACCAAACGCACTAAGCCGGCGTGACGCCGTAATCGCCGGATTCAACTGGCGCAACGAACCCGCCGCCGCATTACGCGGATTCGCAAATTTTTTAGTCGAATTTTCATTCAGCGCGATAAAATCAGCGCGCGCCATGTACACTTCGCCCCGAACCTCTATAACATCTGGAAAATCCCCAGAAAGTTTTTGTGGAATATCGGGTATAGTGCGCAAATTCGCGGTAATATCTTCGCCCATGGTGCCACTGCCCCGTGTCAGGCCACGCACAAAAACACCGTTTTCATAACGCGCGGAAAACGATAGCCCGTCAACCTTTAATTCCACAAACAAATCGTGGTCAGCCAATTTATCAAACCAATCGGCAACTTCATTTTCATTAAACACATCGGAAATAGACAGCATCGGAATAACATGCGGATACGATTTGAATTTTGCTGATACCGCCGCACCCACATGCGACGAAAACCCCGTAAGCGCCAATTCAGGATATTCGCTTTCGATTTCTAAAATACGCTTTTTCGCATCATCGTATGTCGCATCATCAACAACCGGCGCGTCATTTTGATGATACGCAATGTCCCACGCATTTAATTTTTTCAGCAAATCTGCGTGTTCTGCACGAATAAAAAGGTCCGCTGTTTTTCCCATGACCGAATTATAGAAAATACAAAAAATTAGTGCAAGTTTTTGTTTTAAAAATACCGACCTTTTTCACCTTTTCCAATAATGGCAAAATATTCAAATTTATGTTGCGGGGCTGGAAATAATTCTGCCCCGCGGTCGAAAAATAAACCCCGCCGCAAGGGCGGGGTTTATTTTTTTTGCGACATGGGGGGGCACGGCGTAGCCGGAGGGGGTAATTTTATTTCAAATAAAATGTGATTGTTGATACGACGCGGACACGTTTATTTATTGACTGTTTTTCGTTATCTGACCATGCGTCCATTTGGTCGCGTGCAGATACCGTGAACAGACCTTGATTTGCCGATTGAATTTTGCCTAATTTCGCGTTCGCATCTTTGGCAAATTGTTCGCCCGCCGCAGTAGCGTTCTTGGTTGCCGCTTCTATCATTTTGATTTTGATATCGTTCAAACCGTTAAATACATACACCGGCCCAGCATAGTCTTCGGTTACGGTGACACCTTGCCGCACCAGATCACCCATTTTACGCGACACTGAATCAACCAAATTCACAGAATTTGATCGCACCATAACACCGGTTTCGATGACGTATCTATCGCCGGCATCTTCGCCTTGGCGTTGTGCATCGGAATAGCCTGCGAATTTATCGCGCACTGTGACGCGCAGATTTTGTATTTCGCCGTTATTAAATCCGTTTTCGACTAAAAACGCGCGTGTTTTTTGAATATCATCATCAATCGCAGATTGAACCGCGGTTAAATCACCACCGACCCGATTGAACTTTATATTCCAAACCGCAGTATCAGCGACGACGTCCATTTCAGCCAACCCTTTAACCGTCACGGTGCGACGCGCCATAGAACGGTATACGCCATCACCGATAAAAAATCCGCCCAGCGCAACGCCAAACGCCAAAATTATGACCCAAATTGTTGGCATATTTTTGATTTTCTCAGATATTTTCATGTAAAATCCCCCTTTCACTGTCAAGATTATAGACGATTAAAAAATTTTATTCAAATGGAAAAAATATATTCTTTTAATCATCGGGCAAGACGGTTTTTAATGCTACATCGGTCGTCGCCTCATCATCGTCCCACGTAGTATAAATTTCAACACCTTTGGAATTCACGTAACCTGTTATTCCTGCGGCCGCCCCTTTTGCCGTGATTAACATATCATCATATGTGGATATAGCCTCCCCAAACATGTCTATATCATTAATGGCCTGCAATATGTCAAGCATATATGCTTCATCAATCACAAAGGGTTGGATTGACTCATCACTAGCAGTAGTCAAAACATCCTGTTTTTCACCCACACCCACAGCAACTTTATTCACCGCCGCAATTGCGCTGTTATAGGCACCCTTAACATATGCGGTGGTGGCGATATGTTCTTGGTCAGCGGTATCTATATTAATACGGCCATACGATGCATTCGCTTGTGTCGTTGGTGCGGGGTGATTCGTATCCGCGTGCGCCGGCGCAGTATACATCGCCCCCGATATGTTTTCCGCGTGTGCCATTACTGGCAACGTAAACATTATTGCAATTGATATGATTCGTTTTGTGTTCATTGTTCATCTCCATTTTTGTGCCAACAAAAGAAACAACCACCGTTTTTAAGGGTGGTTGGAGATTCAGAACAATTTGCTGTTAAATTGCGCCGTTTATTTATATATTCACGGCTCTCCAACCATATATTGGAGAATTTTCACGTCGTTCCAACGAACAGCAAGCGGGTTCTGAAGCCCCATCAGCGAAACTCTCGCTGACATGGTTATATTATCAAAAATCTTTAATCGATGCAAATGGAAAATTTTTATGAGTTCGAATCCGGTATCCCATGGCTAAAAAAATAAAAAACCGGTCATATTGACCGGATTTTTATCTTTCATTTTGTGGCTGTGTCATTTTTTCAATCGTTATTTTATAGCCGTTTAATTCAAACGATTTTCCGGCCATATTTTGTAAATTCACTTTTATAATAGCGTCTTTGTACGGCCCCAATATATGTTGAAGACACGGATCACTGTTGCGGAATGTCGCCAAACAGTGGCACGGCACACGTCTTGCTGTGAAATCTTTGTCTGAATTTTTTCCTGTTAACACCCATGGGGATACAACGCCGTCAAAAAATTCAACACAGCACCACATATTTGGCCCATGTTTTGCCACAGGGTTGCCTGATTTATAAGATTCCCCGTCTGTTTCAGATGACAGCATACGCAACTCTGCGATATTTGGATATCTGGCTTGTATTGCTTTGAAATGTTCAACCAGTGCCTTCGGTGCAAACAATTCTTGACCGCGATAATGTGTCGCAGGTTTTTCACCGATAAAAACGCCGGCATTGGTCACAGTAATGTATTCTGTATTTGGTATATTAGCCATTTTTCATCCTTTGATTTAATCTAGCATCGACAAAATAGCATAAAATCACCGGTTTTCAATAAAAAAATAGACCTAAACAGATGGTTCACCCAGCGACCAGATTGTTTCGCTATGCTCCACTCCCTTGGCTCGTTCGCTTTGCTCACCGGCATACTTCCGTCTGCCTCTCGCCTGCGGGTCGAACTGGCGGTCCACCATTTCTAGAATCAGGTCGCACGTCTTGATAAAATTTAACCCCACCGTTTTGGTGGAGTTGAATTTTATGGGGCGGGCGACCAGATTGTATATTCCCACTTCACTGCGTTCGTGGGCCCCTTTCCAAATCGCAACGTTTCGAACTGCGTTTCACTCGTTCTCAACTGCTATTTTGTCGAACTGGCCAGTTCGAATCCGAGACATTCTGTCTCAGTTAAATTAAAAAATGCCCGTTCGGGCATTTTTTAATTTAATGGGGCGGGCGACCAGATTCGAACTGGCGACATTTGGTACCACAAACCAACGCTCTAACCAACTGAGCTACGCCCGCCAAACTTTTACGCACTATTTTCTTTGTCTTTTTGCTTTTGACCCGCCTTCGCTGTTCTTAAAAAACGAAACATTTTTCAAGAAATTGACCTGCTACGGCGCGGCACTGAATTTTCAGTCCTCGCTAACGCTTCGGTGAAAATTCGTGGTGGAGCTGATCAGACTCGAACTGACGACCCCTTGCATGCCATGCAAGTGCTCTACCAACTGAGCTACAACCCCATAGTGCGAAACTCATTTTATATTTCTTCTTGCAAAAAGTCAAATCTTTTTGCTAATCTTTTTGCATAGAATAAACGCAAGGAGTTTTTATTATGGATTATAACAGCCTTAAATCAGAAGTAGAACAAAAGACAGCACAAACGTTGGAAGTGTTGCAAAATGAATTCGCCGGATTGCGCACAGGCCGTGCATCTGTGCATTTGCTGGACGGGGTCAAAGTACCGGTTTATGGTGCTGAAATGCCTTTGAATCAGGTTGCGACAGTGTCAACCCCAGACACCCAAACGTTGTCTGTGACGGTTTGGGACGTAAACAATGCAGGCGCCGTTGAAAAAGCGATTCGTGATTCTGGGTTGGGATTGAATCCGATGACTGCGGGCGGTGTTATTCGTTTGAATTTGCCGCCGTTAACCGAAGAACGTCGTCGTGAATTGACCAAAGTTGCCGGCAAATACGCCGAAGATGCTAAGATTTCTATGCGTAATATTCGCCAAGATGCGATGGGAAAAATTAAACGCGCAGTTACTGACAAAGAAATTTCAGAAGACGATCAACGCAAATACGAAGAAGATTTGCAGAAAGTTTTTGACGGTCGCGCCAGCGAAGTTGATGCTATGGCAAAGCAAAAAGAAGCCGACATTATGTCTGTGTAACCGAATATCGGGGGGATAACATGTTTAATTTTTTGAAAAAGAAAAAAAACGAAACCGTGAAAAACCTTAAAATACCGCAACATATCGCGTTCATTTGCGACGGAAATCGCCGTTGGGCTGAAAGTCGCGGTTTGCCACCGTTGATGGGGCATCGTGCCGGAATTTCAAACTTTGAAAATCTGGTTGATTGGTTTATTGCGCGCGGCGTTTCAACGATTACTTTCTTTATTTTTTCAACAGAAAACTGGAATCGTTCGACCGAAGAAGTCAATTTTTTAATGGATTTGTTTTATAGCGAACTTAGCAAGAATATGAAACACGCGGTTGAAAAAAATCTGCGCTATCGTGTTGTTGGGTCACGTGATAAATTGCCGAAAAAGTTGGCTAAGTTATGTGATGAATTAGAAAAAACATCTGCTGAAAACACAAACGGAACGGTTGTGTTTGCGCTGAATTATGGTGGCCAAGATGAAATCGTTCGCGCGGTGAATGCTGCGATTGAAAACGGCGAACCGGTGACCAAGGAAACGTTTGAAACATTTATGGACACGGGGGATTTATTGCCGGTTGATTTGATGGTTCGCACCAGTAATGAAAACAGAATTTCTAATTTCTTGTTGTGGAAATTGGCGTATGCAGAATTGTTATTTGTGCCGGAACATTGGCCTGATTTAGTAAAATCTGAAAAATTATGGCAATATGTTTTGGACGAATACACAAAACGCGATCGTCGTTTCGGTGGTGGTAAAAAGAAAAATTATTCAGGAAAACAAAAATGAAAATATCTGAAACAGTTTTGCGTTTTATATCTGGGGCGGCGATGTTGGCTTTGTTGGTCGTGGCTGCATATGTTGAAAAGGTCGCGCCGTCGTGGCATGTGATACGGTGGTTATCGGTCGTTGTTGTTTGTGGTGCAATAATTGAAACTATCAAATGTTTTGCCCAAACAACCAAAGAAAATTTCCAGAAAAATTCCGGCGTTTTCGTATTCTTTTTGATGTGGTTGTTCGTAATGTTAGGCGCGGCATATGTTGTTGGCGCACGTCCATGGATTATGCTATGGCTGTTGATGATTATTGTTGGGGCCGATGTTGGTGCTTGGTTTTTCGGCATGATTTTTGGTGGCGATAAAATGTGGGAAAGAATTTCTGCGAATAAAACTTGGTCGGGCCAGATTGGTGGAATTGCGTGTGGCACCGGAATGTCGCTGTTGTACGGATTATTGGGTGCACACGTATTTATGTCTGATTTAGTGTGGGTTGGTATCAGTGTCGCCCTATTGTCGCAATACGGCGATTTAACCGCCAGTTTTATAAAAAGACGTTTGAACATCAAAGATTTCAGTCATATTTTACCAGGGCATGGTGGAATACTGGATCGTATTGACGGTTGGATTTACGTATTACCACTGATTTGGTTTATGTTGAGATAAATAAAAAGGGGGAACAGAAACCATGCATACTGTTTTAACGATTGTTGCATTATTGATTGTCTTAGGTGTTGTTGTATTCGTCCATGAATTTGGACATTTTATGGCGGCGCGTTGGGCGGGTGTTCGCGTTGACGCTTTTTCTATCGGTTTTGGGCCGGCGTTATTAAAATGGTCTGACAAACATGGCACCGTATGGAAATTATGCTGTTTGCCATTGGGTGGATATGTGTCTATTTACGGCCAAGAAGATATGTTCAATCGCAAAAAGTATAGAAATTTGCCGCGGGCAAAAAAAGTTGGACATTATTTGTCGGTTCCTGCGTGGAAACAGTTTATAATTATCGCTGCCGGCGTTTTTATGAATTTTATGTTGGCATGGGTTATTTATTCTGCCGATT
>CAMZDE010000001.1 GCA_947305255.1 uncultured Alphaproteobacteria bacterium | reverse complement strand
TTTTTCATAACTTTTATAGTATAGCAATAAAATAGAAATTATCAAGCCAATGGAGATTTGTTATGACAAGTATCTTACAAAGAAATAAAAATCTGAAAAAACCAGTCCAAAAAACACGCGAAGAATACGCCGAAGATGCACTTTATCGTGAAGTCTGGGAAGATGTGAACAACGAAAAAACGCAACAGTTTATAAAAAAATATTGGAAATATATTGTTGGCGCGATTATCGCAGTGATGGTTGTTATGTCCGGTGTTCAAATTGGGATGCGTATGCATCGTGCGTCAAAATTGGCGACTGCATCGATTTATGAAACTGCGTTAATTAATGGTGATGCGGCGGCGTTGGCTAATTTGGCGAAAAATAATGGTGGGGCGACTGCGGATTTGGCGATGTTCCAATCTTATTTAATCGACAAAGATATTAAAAAGTTAGAATTTTTGTCTGAAAATGGTCATACGCGTGATTTCAAAGATTTGGCAAAACTGCATTTGGCGGCGATGACTGGGGACAAGATGAGCGCTGTCGAATTTGAAAAGTTTTTGTCTGATTTAGATACTAAAAAATCGCCGATGTATTACACATCGCGTTTGATGGTCGCACAAAAATATTTAGCAGATGGTAACCGTGAAATGGCTGATAAATTTTTGAACATTATCATAAATGATTCAGATGCGCCAGATTCGATTTCTGTGAATGCACAAATGTTGAAATAGGGTGATATGTTGAAAAAATATCTTGCGATTTTATTTGTGGCTATGGCGGCGGCGGGCTGTTCAAAGCGTGATCCGATATTGCCGGGGACGCGTGTTGATATTTTTGGTGGGACGGATACGTCTATTGAAAATATCGATGTGCCGCAGTTATCAGACACGGCCAAAAATATTTCAGGTGATGAAATTTGCGATTATCGTCAGGACGCAAACAATACTATTTGGTCGGGTGATAAAAAAATATTTTCTGGATTCGCGACCGAAAGTGTTGTTCGCAGTAATCAATCCCCAATTTGTGAACGCGGGTTTATTTATAGCGGGTTGACCACTGGCGAAGTCATTAAGATTGATGCCAAAACTAAAAAAATAGTTTGGGTCGCAGATGTTTTTCGGGCGTCTAATTTAACAGGTGGTGCATCGGTGGTTGATATCGTTGCGCATGTAGGAATCGATGGGGATTATGTTTATGCCGGTGGATTGGCTGACGCGTTTTGCAAACTGAAAAAATCAAACGGTGATAAAATTTGGTGTTTGAATATTTCTGTGCCGGTGGATTTTATAATGGTTGATGACTTTGTTTTTGTTGTTGGGGGCGATAATTATTTGTATGCAATTAATACGAAAAATGGAAAAATATATTGGCGAACCGTGATAAAAAAGCAAATTAAACCAAATTATGAAAATAATCTTATAACCGTCGGGCATTTGCGAATAAATTCAAAAAATGGTTCGGTTGAAAAATCGGGTTGGTTTTAATATTATTTGAAATAAAAAAAACGTGCCGCAATATCGCGGCATTTTTTTATGTTGTATAAGGTTTAAGAATGTGGTAACATAGTTTTGTCAGCGGGGGTTCCGCTGATGGGGTATAACGGCCCGATGTAACTTCGTCATGAGAGACGTAAAATCTCCAACCTGTATTTTTATGGTTGGAGGGCTCGTGAATAATACCGTATGGTAAAATAAGCGGCACAATTTAAGTTACAATTGTCGTTATCCTCCAACCGCCTTTTTGTATAGGGGCGGTTGCTTTTGTGTTGTGATAACCAAAGCAAAGGAGAGGACGAAATGAACACAAAAACAATATTAACAATGACAATAATGCTTGTATTACCAATTTCAGCAAATGCAACATATACTTACAATTATGTTATGGTTCCGCGTGTACCAGTGAATGGGACGGTAACGATGCCGACTGGCTTTGGTGGTCTTTTTCAGATTGCGAGCATAGGCGAAGATGATGATGAACACATCGCGTCAACTGCATATGTTAAGGGGGCATATAATGATACCGTGGCAATGGTGAATCTATTAGAAGAACAAAAACAAGGGAAATTAGCCAATGTTGATACCGAAGAAGGAATTGCTGAGGTGTATGGTGTTGCAGGTATGTTTGATATGATAGTTGAAGGAACTATATCAGATGCATCAGATGTACTGTTGTCTGCTGATGCAATAATGGCGGGCATTCAGAGTCAACGGGTTGAAATTTATACGACGTGGGATGATGACGATGCGACAACCGATGTCGCGTTCAAAACTGTCGTTCCAGAAGATTAAGTTTTGTGTTTAGACGCCCCATCGTGACCGTCGCCACAAATGCCAGTGGCGGCGGCTTTTTTTCTTTACATATCTGCTTTTTTTTACTAATGTTGTCTTATTAAACAAAGGAGATATTTATGAATCAAACCATAGAAGCAGGTCAAAATCTGGTTGGAACAAATCCAGCACTGGTTCAGGCACAATCTGGAACCTGGTCGATGATTATTTACTGTTTATTCATTGTCGTTATTTTGTATTTCTTTATGATACGTCCAAACAAAAAACGTATGGCGGAATATCAAAAAATGCTGGATTCTATATCGGTCGGTAATCGTGTTCTGGTCGGCGGAATTTATGGCGTTGTAAAGAAAGTTAATGAAAAAACTATTGATGTCGAAATTGCCAAAGGTGTTGTTGTTGAAATGAACAAAAACGCTGTGGCCAATGTTGAATAATTGTTCGGGGGTATTGTTATTATGTTGAAAAAATTAGCCATTATTTTTATCGCTGTGTTTGGTATTTTGTTGGCCATACCAACGTTGGTGCCGTCGTCGGCGAAATATTTTCCGTCGTGGATTAAACCTATTCCTTTGGGATTGGATTTAAAGGGTGGGGCGCAACTTTTATTGGAAGTTGACACGTCGGTCATGTTGAAAGAAAAAAATGTTCAATTGTATGACGAAGTGCGCAGCGCGATGATTGACCGTGACAAGGGTGTTATTCGGTTTTCTGATTTGCGTAATACTGAAAACGGTGTTTCATTAAATGTGCGTGATGACGATATGGTATCAAAGGCCAAAGGTCGTTTACGTAAGGTTTTGGGTAATAATGTCGAAATTGATTCCAAGGGAAAAACTTTGAACATTACATATACCCCGCGCGCCCGCGAAGAAATGGTGACGGACGCGATGACACGCAGTATTGAAATTGTGCGTCGTCGTATTGATGCGCTGGGGACCAAAGAACCATCTATTCAATCACAGGGTGGTAAATATATTTTGGTGCAATTGCCCGGTGTTGATAACCCAGAACATATCAAAGAATTGATTGGTCAGACGGCAAAAATGACTTTCCATTTGGTGAATGAAAACGTGACGCGGGAACAGATTAATTCTGGGCGTGCGCCGTCGGGGACTCAATTTTTGCCGTACATGGAAAACCCATCACAAACTGTTCCGGTGTATTCGCATGTCGAAGTGTCGGGCGATAGTCTGAAAAATTCAGAGGCATCGTTTGATCAAAATAATATGCCGGTTGTGACAACTGAATTTGATGCGTCAGGTGCGCGTCGTTTCGCAAAGTTGACGACCGAACACGTGAACGAAAGATTCGCGATTGTGTTGGACGGCAAAGTTTTGTCTGCGCCAAATATTCGTGAACCAATCCCAGGGGGGCGCGGTCAGATTTCAGGCGGATTCACGTTGCAACAGGCCAAAGATTTGGCGGTGCTGTTGCGGTCTGGGGCGTTGCCTGCGCCGTTAAAGGTTATCGAAGAACGCAGTGTTGGCGCCGGTTTGGGTGCGGATACAATTGCATCGGGTAAAATCGGTTCTGCGGTTGGTGTGTTGTTCGTATTGGTGTTTATGGTATTGCTTTACGGTTTATTCGGATTGGTCGCAGATTTGGTCTTGATTGTCAATTTATTGATGATTGTTGGTGTGTCTGCGTTGTTCGGTGCAACGTTAACTTTGCCAGGGATTGCCGGTATCGTATTGACGTTGGGTATGGCGGTTGACGCGAACATTTTACCGTTCGAAAGAATTCGTGACGAAGTAAAATCGGGCGTTCCGACATTGCGTGCTGTTGATTATGGTTTTACACGTTCAACAAAGACTGTGTTGGATAGTGAATTGACTAATTTAATCTGTGCGTTGATTTTGTTCCAATTTGGTGCAGGCCCAATTCGTGGATTTGCGGTTACATTATCTATTGGTGTGATGACAACGCTGTTCACATGTTTGCTTTTGACACGTATGATTATCGAATGGTATATGGGTGGCAAAAACAGAAAAATTGGTTATATCAG
The DNA here is from genome assembly GCA_947305255.1 of uncultured Alphaproteobacteria bacterium. Lineage (GTDB taxonomy): Bacteria > Pseudomonadota > Alphaproteobacteria > Rs-D84 > Rs-D84 > Enterousia. Next base: position 91,761 of record CAMZDE010000001.1, on the reverse strand, counting down.
AAATAAATAAAAGGGGTTGTTTGATGAAACTGCATTTTATGAAATATCGCAAATTGTCTTACTGGGTTTCCGGAATTTGCGTTTTATTGTCAATATTGTCTATCGCGATAAAGGGATTTAATTACGGTATTGACTTTTCAGGTGGTATTTCAATGGAAGTGACGCCGGTTGTCGCTGATTATACTATTGATAAAATGCGCCACGATTTGGAAGCGTTTAAGCCAGAATTACAGGCGGTCGATAATGATTCTATTTTGTTGCGTGTCGGGTTGCCAAAAGGTTCGACCGATGAACAATTGAATGCCCGTGTCAGCGAAATCAAAAACATTTTAGGCAACCGTGTTGAATATTCTCAGGTTCAAGTTGTCGGTCCGAAAATCGGTGGCGAATTGATTCGTGGCGGTATTTTGGCGATATTGGTTTCGTTTGTTTTGATGTCTGTATATATCTGGATTCAATATCGTGGTGGATACGCCGTTGGGTCTTTTGTGTCGTTGGTTTTGGATTTGATTTTGATGTTTGGATTCTTTTCTATTGTTGGATTGGAATTCAACCAGACGGCAATCGCGGTGATTTTGATGGGTGTTGGATATTCTATTAATGACAAGGTTGTGAATTACGACCGAATTGATGAAAATATCAAAAAATACCACAAAATGCCGATGTCTGATGTGATTGATTTGTCGGTTAACGAAATGTTATATAGAACAATCATGACCAGTGTTTCGACTATTTTAGCGATGGTTGGAATTTATGTCTTTGGTGGTCAAATGTTGCAAGAATTTGCAATCGCGATGACTTTCTCTATCGTGATGGGGACTTTGACCAGTATCTATATTTCAAACGTCATTCTGTATCACTTTAATTTACGTGAAACAGATTATTAATTTGGAAAAAATACCAGAACCAAAAGGAAAGGAGAGATAATATGAAATTAATAAATGTTTGTTTGATGTTGGGGCTGGTATTTTTGCCTTTTAATTTGTGGGCGTCTGATTTGTTCCAAGAAGAAGACAGAATCCAAGATGGCATAGATGTTATAACTGTTTCAAATGTTTTTGCGGATATTTATGAAAAATTAGATAATGTTCGTTGGGCCGGAAAAAGCGTTGATATCGCGATTGAAAGTTTAGAAAATTTAAACCCAAATGCGCATGTCGCAGCCACTGGGGAAAGAATTGTTTTGGTTTGGGGTGATGATTTAATTGCAAATTTCCCGTATCCTGAAAAAAAAGATTGGAAAGCGTATGGGCAGATTACGACCGCACTGTTTATGCGTATGCGTCAAAAAGACGCGGGATTGCGGTCGTTAAAAGATGCAGATTTATACAATGTTGTGGTGAATGCTTTGCTGCGCGGAATTGATGAAAACGGTTCTTATGTTTTTAATGGCGATAAAAAAGCGGATATTGAATCTAAGATTTTAACCAGTATTGGATTTGAAGGTGGACGCGACGAACGTGGCAATTTCAGAATCACAGGTGTTTTTCAAGGCTCTTCGGCGGATATATCGGGTGTAAAGCAGGGTGATATTGTTTCAGAAATAAACGGTGTTCGTGTCGCGAATATGAATGACGCTGATTTGCGCGCTGTGTTAAATGGCTATAATTCTGGGACGGTTAAAATAAAATTATTAACGCCGTCTGGAAATAAAAATCTGTCGTTGCGTCGTGCATCTATTGTGTTGGCTGATGCAGATGTCGTGCATCGTGGGTCTAATGATAATAATAACCAAATGCTTGAAATCATAGTGCATAATGTGTCTGAATCTGCGGTTAATATTGTAAACGAAGCATTGGCAAAATACGATGATATCAATGGGATAATTCTGGATTTACGCAGTGCCAGTGGTGAAGATGCGCGTTCTGCGGCAAAATTAGCGGGATTGTTTATCGGGCAAAATCCTGTGATGATAATATCTGAAACAGCGGTTGATGAATTAGAGGTGGTTCCTGGTGGTGCGGCGGTGACCAATGCACCGGTGGTTGTGTTAATTTCTGATTCAACACGTGGCACAGCCGAAGCAATCGCGGCCGCATTTTATGAAAATGGTCGCGGTATTTTGGTTGGAACGCCAACAGCGGGTCATGCCAGAATGGCCAGCCAGATTTCATTACAAAATGGCGGCATATTGGAATTGTTGAACAAATCTGTTAAGACGGGACGTGGTAATGTTTTGGACGGACGTGGTGTTTTCCCGTTGATTTGTTTGTCCAGCATACGCAGCAGTGCGCAAATGGACGCATTCTTTGTTAATATTATGAACGGGCGTTTCGATGCGCATGATTATAATCAAGACAAAGATGTTGATGTTGCTGCTTTGCGTCGTGCGTGTCCGAATATAACATCGGGTGATGACGAAGATGCTATGGCGGTCGCGGTGGCTGCGGAAATTTTAACAAATAAAATGGTTTATGGCGAAATAATGGGATTGTAATATGTTTATAAGACAGAATAATACTTTGAAATGGAAATGGATTGGCGTTGCCACGGTTATTGTTGCCGTGTTGGTGTTGGCTGGTTTTTTAGGGCTTGATAAATTTTTATACCAAATCATGCATCGTTCAGATTGTAATGTTTGGACCCAGAGCGATAGTTTTTGGTGTTTGACTGCGATTGTTTTTGATAGATTGTTCAGTGTGAAAATGTGGCTGCTTGCGTCGTTTGCGGCCGTGGTTGTTTTCTTTGTGTATAAAGCAATAAAAAACGAAAACGATTTCAGATATGCGTTTGTGAAAATAAAAAATAGTTATGTTTTTTATGTGTTTTGTTCTGTGGTATTGGCGGTCATAATGACAGGTGTTATAAAATTATTAGTTGGACGGGCCAGACCGCTGTTGTTTGATGCTTTGGGTGTTGTTGAATTTAATTCTTGGTCGTGTAATGATATTTTTCATTCGATGCCATCGGGACATAGTGCGGCCAGTTTCGCGGCCTTGGTAATGTTTGGAATGTTATTCCCACGTGTTAAATGTTTAACATGGACGTTGGCGATAATAATTGGTGTGTCACGCGTTTATGTTGGGGCGCATTGGCCTATGGACGTTTTGTTGGGTGCATTTATCGGTATGATTTGTGCAGATGTAACAAAATCAGTATTGAAAAAAATCAATTCTAAATAGATTTTTGCACTTTTGTTGATTTTGTGATAGAATGAAAATCATGGAAAAAAAATCACATTTTTTACCGGCCAGTATTTCTGCGATGCTTCATAAATTAATGTTGCGTGGCGTTGGGGTTGTTTTTTGTATTTTATCGCTTTGGCTGATTTTTGCTTTGATTTTTTCTGACCCATATTTGTCGGGCTTTGCCGCGCAGGGCAGTTTTGGACATCAGGGGTTAATTGGTAATTTGGTTGGTTTTATTAGATATGAAATCGGGTTTGTTCCGGCGTTGTTTGTGTTCGCGTGTCTGGGGCGTTTCGGGGTCAGTTTGTTTGTTGGCTGGGACGAAGAAAGGGCGCCTGAATATAACTTTTTGCGTGGGTTTGTTGCACTATGTTTTGGTTCTGCGGGGTTGGGGTTGATTTCGCCGTCTGGGACATTTGGTGGTTTCGCAGGTGCCATAGTTGCGGCAGATTTAGGGCCTGTTTTACAGATTGCATCAATTCCGGTGGGATTGATTTTGTTTGCGTGTTTTCTTTTTATGGCCGGAATATTATTACATGTAAAATGGTATCATATTCAAAATGCAACCATGGTGACATATCGTTTGGTGCGGAATGTGTTGTCTGCTTTCCATTTGATTGCGCCGATTGAACCAGATGAAGAAGATGAAGAAGAGGGCGAAGAGGAAGAAGAAGTCGAAGAAGATGTCGAAGAAAAACCAAAACGTCGTCGCAGAACGACCAGAAAAGTTTCTGATGATGAAGAATATCAACATGAATATGAATTGCCTGATCCAGAATTGCTGGAAAAGTCTGTGTTTGGTAAAAATGTTGTAACGGCGGAATTCAAACAGACTGCGCAATTATTACAGGATCATTTTGAAGAATTTGGAATTTATGGGACGGTTGTTGGAATAAAACCGGGGCCAATTGTTACGCAATATGAATTTGAGCCGGAACCAGGAACGCGTATTGCCAAAGTCACCGATACGGCCAGTGATATGACGCGTGCGATGGCGGCAGAAAAAATTCGTATTACACCAATTCCTGGGACACAATATATTGGTATAGAAATGGTTAATTTAGATCGCAAGACTGTGCGGTACCAAACATTGGTTTCAAATCCGGCGTTTGTGAATTCTAAATATACAATACCATTGGCGTTGGGGGTGAATATCAGTGGTGAACCTGTGTATTATGATTTAGCAAAAATGCCACATATGTTAATTGCAGGGCGCACGGGGTCTGGGAAATCTGTGTTTGTGCAATCTATTATTACGTCGATTGTGTATCATTTTACACCGGATAAATGTAAATTGATGATTGTTGACCCCAAGGCGGTAGATTTTGCATCATGGGATAATATTCCACATTTGATTACGCCGGTTGTGACCGATGCAACCGAAGCGGTGAACGCATTAAAATGGTCTGTGCGCGATATGGAAGACCGGTATCAGAAACTGAAAAAAATGGGTGTTCGCAATATTGGTGAATATAATGAGAAAGTGGCTGGGCTTCGCGAAAGTGGTGAAGTGTTAACCGAACAAGTTGTTGTTGGAACCGACGAAGAAACCGGCGAATTTGAATATGAAACCAAGGCTATTGATTTATCTGATATGCCATATTTGGTAATCATTATTGACGAGGTTGCGGATTTGATGACTATCGCGCGCAAAGACGTTGAAATGTGTGTGCAACGTTTGGCGCAAAAGGCGCGTGCCGCCGGAATTCATTTGGTTATGGCGACTCAACGCCCCAGTGCGGACGTTATTACGGGGGTTATTAAATCTAATTTCCCGACGCGTATTTCGTTCCAAGCGCGTTCAAATATCGATTCTATGACAACTTTGGGCGAAAAGGGTGCCGAACAATTGTTGCCGTGTGGCGATATGTTGTTTAGTGAGGCTGGGCGTGCGCCTGTACGCATACACGGCGCATTTGTTTCAGGGGAAGAGGTTAATCGTGTCGCAGATTTCTTACGCGAACAGGGTGAACCCGAATATGCCGAAGGAATTACGTCTGATGTCGATGCTATCTCGGATGTTATATCAGGGGGGGCGCCGTCAAAAGAATCAAAGGCAAATGATTTGTATGACCAAGCCAAAGAAATTGTTTTACGTGATAAAAAACCGACTATATCATATATCCAACGTAGATTGGGAATCGGATATAACAAGGCCGCGACTTTGATTGAACGTATGGAAAATGATGGCATAATCAGCAGTCCTGATGCCGGTGGAAAACGCCATATTTTATAAAATTTCATTTGTTTTAATTTTTTTAAGTTTTTGTCTTTTTTATTAATCTTTTTTGTGGTATAATCTATTGACAAATGGAAAGGAGTTTTTTATGAAGAAGTGTATGGTTGCCGTATTGGTTTCTGTTTTTGCGTTGTTTGATACAGCGCATGGGGCCACGACCAGAGTGAATTCCACAAACGCTTATAGACGGGTTGGTACCACCCAGAGAAATGGTCCTGTGACAACTAATTTTTATTATAATCAGGCAGGACGCAGAAAATATGGGAATACAGCAGACACAAACACAGCGGTCATAAATCGTAATGATTATGTGGTCAAAGACTCATCTTATAATAACGATAATTATACTGCGGATTCATATACGGCGAAAACTTACACTGAAAAAAGACAATATTCACAAAAAAAATCTGTATCCCAAGAACGCAAATATTTCTTGGCTCATCCGTTCTTTCAACCATTAAAAGGACGGTTCGGTTCTGTGACGGATATTGCGCTGGCGCATAGCAGTATGGATTTTGATATGTTGAATGGTACGGTATATGATTTAGATCCAACTTCCGCATCATATTATCCAAATACAAATACGCCTTTGGATCAAGGGACAATCAATGTTGGTGGCAACGCGGAATCAAATCAATTTTTAATCAAACAAGATTTTAGTTTTGGTTTGACAGATCAGGTTGCGATTATCGCGATGGGTCAATATGATTCTACAAAATGGAAATTAAAAGATTGGACAAATGGCGAACCAGAAAGCGAAAGTTCTGATTCTGGATTGAATGTATTTGGTTTTGGTATCCAAACACGCTTTTTAGATGTGTCTGATACAATCGGTATGGCGACAGTTCAATATGAAAGTCAACGCAGCACTGCGGATTCTTTGATGGCTGATTTGAAATTAGGCTATAAATTCGATAGAACAACATTGTATTTGGTTGGTCGTGGTGGATATTCGTGGTTGAAAGATAAAAATTCCAGTTATGGTTTTTATCTTGAAGATTCCACTGGTGATTGGTTTATGTTAACATATAAACGTGATGTCGATGATTTGTTCTTTGCCGAAGGTGGTTTAGGTGTGTTTTCAGTGCTGAATAAATATTTCACTGTGAATGCAGAGGCGTTTTTTGGCAACTATGATTGGCATAATCAATTGACAGCAAAGGCTGCATTTGGTATTCAACCGTTTGATTCTTTCGCGTTGAATATTTATGCTAGTGGCGTTTTATATGATTCAGGTGAAGGTAAAATCAAACAATATCTGAATTATGATGTAAATCCTGTGGATGCCGGTGGCACGCCACTTGCGACAAATTTAACATATACGATTGGCGATTACAAAATCAAGAATTACAGCGAATATAAATTTGGCGCGCAAATTATTTTACATTTTTAATCTATAATATCGGGTGAGAGAGAAATGAAAAAATATTTATTGTCTTTTGTTGCTTTGATGGCAGTATGTGGTGCGAATGCAGAACCAGTAGTTTTATCTGATACGGCGGTTGATGATGATTTTTCTATGACGTCAGAAGAAACGTTCGTTGCGCCGCAACAAACAAATTCAGATAATTATTCATCAACTCAAATTCAACCGATGAAGAAAAATTCTCTGTTAACGGATACGTCGGATCCTTTGTTTTTGGTGCCAGATAATAAATTTTTATCTGATACGTACGCGGCGTTTGCAGATGATAAATTACGTCTTGGTGAATATTTGGCATATGGTGTGAACAATAATTTCGTTTTCCATGCAAATATGCATTATCAGGTTGATTTTACCCACGAACATGAAAATGGTTTTTCAGCAACTGAATTCGGTGGAACGTATCGTATGAATCATGGGGTGGACGGTTCGCGTATTATTTCAGATGCTTTGTTTGGTTTGAAATTGTGGGGTGCATCACGTGTGCGTTCGCCGGAATATGCAGATTCCCTGTATTATGCAGGATTGCGTTTTGGTCGTCAATTTGCAGGTGTGACTTTGTCGGGTACTGCAAAATCTACGTGGGTGTTTGATGATAATCGCGGATTGTCTTATTTGGATTTTATTCCGGAAATTTATTTCCGTTTCCAAGATGATTGGCGCGGTGGATTGGGATTTGATGTTCGTCGTTCAACAAATCCTAATTTGATGCCTAACCAAGAATGGATTAATGTGAAATTGTTGCGTCAATTTGGCAATACACAATATGTCGGAAAATTCGATTATGAATTTGAAGATCACGATATTCAGGTTGGCGCAGATGTAAGGATTTTGTTCTGATAAATTATTTTTTACGGAACGAATTCCAATATTCAAAACGTTTTTTGATTTCACGTTCAAATCCTCGTTCGACGGGTTTGTAAAGGCTGACCCGTTCCATGTCGTCGGGAAAACAGTTTTGACCACTGCATCCTGTTTCTGTTTCGGGGTCATAAACATATCCGTCGCCGTATCCTAAATTTTTCATCATTTTTGTTGGTGCGTTCAAAATATTTTTTGGCGGCATTAAATTTCCTGTATCACGTGCCACGCGATATGACGCATTTTGTGCCTTGTACGCAGATATGCTTTTTGGTGCGGTCGCCAGATAAATCACCAATTCTGTTATCGCGATGTCGCCTTCGGGGGAACCCATGCGTTCGTAAATTTGCCACGCGCTTAATGCGATTTGCATCGCGTTTGGGTCGGCCAATCCAACATCTTCCATTGCGAAACGTGTCAATCGGCGCAAGACATAGCGTGGATCTTGGCCAGAAATCATCATTCGTGCAACCCAATATAATGCGGCGTCTGTATCAGATGACCGCAAAGATTTATGAACCGCGGAAATTAAATTGTAATGTTCGTCGCCGGATTTATCAGACATTGGTGCGCGTTTTTGTATCAGTGAATCCAGTTCATCGGGCGATAAATCTTTCTTGAATTTTGCATTCGTTATGTATTCAACCGTGTTCAGTAAAAATCGCGCATCACCGTCAGACATTTTGCAAAGGTGTGTTCGCGCATCGCTGGAAAGACGTAATGGTTTACCTAAAAAATTTTCAGCACGTTCGAGTAATATCAATAAATCTGCCGTACACAGCGGTTTTAATACACCGATGTGACAACGTGAAAGCAGGGCGTTATTCAAATTAAAACTGGGGTTTTCAGTTGTTGCACCAATAAACGTGACGGTTCCGTCTTCGAGATATGGTAATAATGTATCTTGCTGGGTTTTATTAAATCTATGGATTTCGTCGATAAATAATAGTGTATTACGACCAATGTCGCGATTCATACGCGCAGCGTCCATCGCCTTTTTTATATCGGCTGTTCCAGAAAACACCGCAGACATCGGAACAAAATCCATGTCGATAGAGTTGGCCAATGCGCGCGCGATTGTTGTTTTGCCACACCCAGGGGGACCCCATAAAATCAGGTTCGATAGATTGCCACTGTCAACCATGCGCCGAACGATGCCGTTTTCGCCGAGTAAATCAGTTTGTCCCACGATTTCATCGATGTTTTGTGGACGCATTAAATCTGCCAGTGGACGTGTCATTTTTACTTTTGTTTTATTTAATGTTTATTTGTGATATAATTATTCTATTAAATAACCAAAGGATTTTCAAGTTGGTAAATAAAAATTCGGATTTTGCTTTGGCTGTGGCAAATTTGGCCGCTGCTGCGATAAATGCGAATCCAAAATTGTCTATGCAGGAAGCGGTGGCGCAGGCAACAGATATATTACGCGGGGCATCTTTGACAGATCAACAGATTGCAGATTCTGTGACACCGGACGCAATTCAATGTTTTGAAGATGGAACATGGCATGTCATGCTGAAACGATATATTAAACGGAAATTTAATTTAACCCCAAAACAATATTGTGAAAAATGGCGGCTTCCTATGAATTATCCGTTTGTCGCGAAAAATTATTCAGACAGACGTTCAAAAATCGCAAAAAATATGGGATTGGGACGCAAAAGAAAATAGGGGACATAAATAATGAAAGTTTATGTGAATTATGAAAACCAAAAGTGGAAAAATTATAAAATAGATTTTGAAAAAATCGCGTATGCGGCGGTTTTGCCCGTACATCGTGATTCAGAGGTTTCAATCACATTGGTTGATGATAAGCAAATTCACAAATTAAATAAACAATATCGTGGTATTAATCGACCGACAAATGTTTTGTCTTTTGAATTGGGTGATGATGTTTTGTTGGGCGATATTTTTATATCTTTGGATACTGTGGCACGTGAAGCGGCGGATGCGGGAATTTCAATCGCAGAACACACGGCACATATGGTGGTTCATGGAATGTTGCATTTGCAAGGGTTTGACCATATAAGTGACGCAGAGGCCAAAGTTATGGAATCCAAAGAAATAAAAATATTAAAGAATTTGGGTTATAAAAATCCTTATGCAGATGATAATGTCTGCGTTGGTGAAAGTTGTTGCCCTGGGAGGTTTATAACGAAATTGAAATCTATTAAAATTCGCGAAAACAGTGTATGGCAATATGTGCTATACGGCGTATTTGGGGTTGTTGCGTCGTTTGGGTTCGCGCCATTTTATATGTGGTTTTTGTCATGTTTTGGTATTGGGGGCGCATATTATTTAACAATAAAACAACAACGCCAAGTCGGATTTATAAAATCATGGTTAATGGCTTTTCCGTTTGGGGCTTTGTATGGAATTGCTATGTTTTGGTGGGTTTTACATTCTATATACGTTATTCCAGAATTAATGGCAAAGTTTGCAATTTGGACGATACCGGCGTTATTGGGTATCGGTTTGATTTGTGGAATAATATTATCTGTTCCATTTGCAATAATTCGTTATATACAGCGGAAACCGGCGCATAGAGCGATTTTGTTTGCCTGTGTTTGGACGTTGGTATTGTGGTTGCGCGAATGGTTTTTAACAGGTTTTCCATGGAATCCAATTTCAAATATATTTATGAATTACCCAATGATTATCAATTCTGGGGCTTTGTGGGGCGCGTTTGGGTTGACTTTCATAACAATTGGGTTGATTGCTGTTGTTGTCGAATTGTTACGAAATAAAAAAGATAAATCGTGTTGGTTTGTTTTTGCAATATATATTATTTTGTTGGTTTGTGGGTGTGTATATGGACGTCATAATATGAATTTATCATATGTAGAAAATATAGATAATGCACCATTGATAAGAATTGTTCAACCCGCAGAATCTGCCGTGTACAAGATGCCTAAGTCACGAGAAGAGGCACAATCAATAGCGCAAGACAAGGTGCGTGATTTATACATTTGGGCGACAGAAGAAAAGACAATGTTGCCTGATTTAATTGTGTATCCGGAAACGGCATATCCATATGTTATTGTTGATGAAAAATTCCCATTGTCGCGTTTATTGAATACTAATGTCATTATGGGGGCAAACCATTATCGTGACGGTAATATGTATAATTCGTTGGTTGTTGCTGGAAAGTCGGGCATAATAAACCATATTTACAATAAATCTCATTTAGTGCCGTTTGGTGAATATGGGCCGTTTGGTGAATTTGTGCCGTCCCCAGGACATTTGTCATCAGGCAAAAATATGGAAATCATAAGTGTTAATACAAAACATGGTGATTTTGTTTTTGCACCGGCGATTTGTTATGAAATTATTTTTTCTGATTCATTGATTCCGCGCGGTTTTACGCCTAATGCAATTATAAATATAACAAATGATACTTGGTTTGGCAGAACCCCAGGTGTTTTTCAACATCTGGACATGGTGCGCCGTTATGCCATAGAATCGGGGGTGCCGATTATTCGTGCAAATTATTCAGGTATCAGCGCGTTCGTCGCCAGTGACGGAAATGTTGAATCTATGTTAGAGGTTGGTCAAAATGGATCTTTGGATGGTTCTGTTTGGGGGGCGCATAATACGCCGTATAGAACGATAGGACGCGATATGATGATGGTGATTATTTTGATGTTTTCAATAATTCTTTCAATATCCATATCCGTATTTCAGAAGAAAGATTAGTATCCGGCAATCTTTGTTCATCAATACTTTTTATAATAGATGCAATTGACGTATTGCGTGATTTTGCAATGTTTTGCAGGACGTCAAAAAATTCGCGTTCTAATGAAATGCTGGTTTGATGGCCGGATAAAGATACAGATATTTTATGCATTATTATATTTTCCCGATTATAAGGCAATCGTGCATCGCCTGATATGGATTATCATATGTTTTTAATACGGATAATGTCAAATTATCCAACATAAAGCATTTTCCCAACGCGTCGGTTGCAAACCAAAATAAATCGTTGCGACCAAACACAGTTTTTCCAAATAAATTTTTGTTGCCTGCGACATCATGATTTATTTCTAGGATAGAAGGCATCGGATATTTTATTCCGCGTTCTATCTGGGTTGGGCCGAATATGCATGCCGACCCAAGCGTTATACCAAAACTATGTTGATATAATTCTAATAAAAACGCAGGCAGCATTGCAGCACGTAAAGTTTGTAGTCCTGAATTTGCAGCAGAAATCGCATTCAAATTGCCCGTTGGAAATACGGTTGCGCCACGTGTTTTTATCAAAGGTATAAATTCAGATGCAGTCATTTTATTCGTTACCCCGATCAGAAGCATAATTCATAGCCGCCACACTTAAACGGTCGGCCGTTGCATTGCCGCCGGTTCCGCCGCCCCCAGTGTGTGTTGTTACATAAATCTTTTTCTTAGGATTTGGCAAAAATATTGTTTTTGCATCCATTTGGTCAATTATAAACCTATCCAGATTTTGAGCGTGTGGGAACGTTAAACACATAAACATATTTTCAATTTCCATTTTCCCGCCCCATATCAAAGGTATCCGAAAACGTATAGATGTGTTTTCAGGCATTTGTTTCCCCATGATTAAATTCATAAATTCATCTTGGGTTAAATTCATAAATGCAATTTCTTCGACAGAATCAGAAAGTGACGCTAAAAATTCCCGACGCAACATTGAATATTTTTTGAACCAATCTGAATCCAACACACAATGTTGTGGGCTATATTCCATAACGGGCATATCGTCCATGCCCATTTGTGCCAATCTTTCCATTGCTGAATTTTGATTGTATTGCATAATGTTATGCGTTCCTTAGGCTATATTTATACTATATTTTGTACAACAAAGTTAATACGGTGTCAATATATTCAGAATAGGCGTCAAAATCTTCGCGGTTGTTTTCATCAACAGGGGCGCCATGATTTTCGGAGATATATTGTTTCAATTCGTCGATATTATGGAATATCTTTACACGGTTGTCGTTGACATGTTTTTCGTCCGTATCAACCAAGAATGCATTGACAGTTATTGTGATATCTTCCAATGTTTCACGGAATGTAGATTCTAGACGCAAAATCGCGTTTTTCATCTTTTCGATGTCACAGTTAACGCCACCAATCCATACAATTTCATTTGCGCCAATTGCAAATAAATTTGATATAAATCCGTCGATTTTTGGGTTTTTCTTTACCAAAAAGCCGTTGTTGGTAAATATTTCTGCCAATTCGGCGTCGTATTTATCGGTTTGTGTTGTTTGGGGGTGGGCCTGTTGTGCATATTGCGCCGCCGCAATTTGCGCCATGTTTTTAGGCAAATTCAATTTTGGTGGACGCGATATAGGGCCAACATTTGGCATCACCGGTGGTGTTGCAGGCACCTTCCCAGATTCAATTTGTGTGTCTGTTTGTCGTTGTGGCGCCGTATCTGGTTGTGTTTTGTCAGGTAAATTCGGTGTTGATTTTGGCAATAATAATGGTTTTTCTGCACCTATTTGTGGAACAGTTGGTTTTTGAATCACAACCGATTCGATATTAATTTTTCGAAAATGCGGACGATATATTATATTCAAACACACAATGAATATAGCGATTGCGACACCGATAGAGATATAAAAATTTATGTTGATTGGTTCACCAGATGCCTGAAGAGATGCCAATTCGTGCCAATGTTCAGAATTAAACAAATTAAACCCAAAATTAGTGTTTAACCAAAATGTCAATCCCAACAGCACAGACATACCGATTAGTATAGTCAATAAAATATGTTCTATTTGTTTTCTCATTTCATTTTTATTGTATCACATTTTATGATAAACTAAAAATCAAATGATAGAAGCAGACGAAATTTTTTCCGATTCGGATAAACGCATCGCACTTTGGTGTAATGGTGCCGAAGATACCAGTGATTTAGCGGTGTTGGCTGATAATATCGCAGAAAACAAGATTAATTTAGTATCGGTGCCGGAAAATAATTTACGGTTTATGTGGACATATCTTGAAAATTCAGGTGTCAAAATTTTAACGCGCTATGTTTTTGAAACATTACATCGTGATATTGATAATGATGTTTCGGTTATGTCTGAAAAAATAATATCTATGCAACGTCAGGGGGCGCACGGGGTTCAGATATTTATTAAAATGCGCGATTTTGAACAGGTTATTGATTTATTGGCGACGATTCGTGATGATTTATTCTTTGAACACGATTTGTGCATCTTTTTGAATATTCAAGAAGTGAACGCAAACGAATGGGCTATGGTTTTTGCAAAATTACGCGAAATCAGGGCAAATTCTTTTGGTTTGTTGTTTAATGAAGACATGGGTAATCGGTCTGATTTTATTGGGCGTATTTATGGCATGTTGGATAATTGGGATTTTGATGGCGATTTACAGTTCGTAATGGGAAACAATTTCGACCGTATTGATCAGGTTATACGCTTGGTTGAATCTGGACGGCCTGAATTGGCGGATAAATTACATTTTTTCTTGGAATATTAATTATTTAGATAAAATCAGATATTTTGGTTCAGATGTACCCGCTTTGTTCTTTAATTGATATCTGGTTTTTATGATATCCAAAGAAGTGGATTTAATTTTTAATTTAGTTTGTTTTAATTGGTCGATTATCCAATCGTAATATTCCCAATGGTCGGTGCCGATGATGATTTTGCCGTCATCTGGTAAAAATTGTGATAATAAATTCAAAAATTCATGATTCAAAAGACGGCGTTTTTCATGTTTTGCCTTTGGCCATGGGTCGGGGTGCAATATCCAAATTTGTGTGAATTTTATGCCTTTGAAATCTTGGTTTTTAAGCAACAATCGGACATCGTCTGCAAAAACACGAATGTTTTTATATTCATCAAACAAAACGTTGTCCGATTCGTTTGTGATTGCAGAAAGCAGGGCAGCAACGCCGTTCATGAATGGTTCTGCGCCGATTATTATTGATTCGGGGTTGTTTTTCGATAAATCACATAAATGTTCGCCGTTACCGAATCCTATTTCCAGAATTATTGGTTTTTCGTGGCATTCGTCGGGCTTTGGCGCGATATTTGGTAGCAGATTTTCAATCAAGTACGTTTTGCGATTTGATAGTTTTTTTCCATGGCGGCGACCGAACGTCCGTAATTCCATATCAGAAAAATGTTTTAATTCTTGTTTTTCCATATATTTAGTATAGAATCTCTTTGTTATAAAAACAAGGAACAAAAAATGCGTAATGGATTATCCAAAGATTTAATTGTACGTGTATTGGGCGGCGCACCAAAATATACTATTGATGATTTAGAGGCTAAATTTCCGCCACGCGAATTGGAAGATGGCGCAATGGTGACACGTTTCGCCCCCAGTCCGACCGGTTTAATGCACATTGGAAATTTGTATGGTGCATTGATTGACTATAAATTGGCGTCACAATCGGGTGGTGTTTTTATGTTACGCATTGAAGATACAGATACAAAACGCGAAGTGTCAGGTGCCGTAGAAATTGTTAAAAATGCGATGCGCAATTTTGGGCTAACATACAATAATGATGAAAAATATGGTCCATATTATCAATCTATGCGCAAAGATATTTATCATTCTGTGGCGGCATATTTGTTGGAACGCGGTCTTGCATATCCTTGCTTTTTGAAACCCGAAGAGATGGAAGAAATCCGCGCAAAGCAAAATGCGGCGGGTTTCGCCACTGGTATATATGGCGAATTTGCGCGCGACCGTGATATCCCCGAAGATGAAATTATAAAACATTTGGATAATGGCGAAGTGCCGACGATTCGTTTGTATTCAACAGGTAATCCGAATAATAGAATTTATTGCAAAGACGCGGTGCGGGGGTCTATATCTTTTCCAGAAAATAACGAAGATTTAGTATTGATAAAATCAAATGACGGTTTGCCAACGTATCATTTTGCGCATTTGGTTGATGACCATTTTATGCGGACTACACACGTTGTCCGTGGCGAAGAATGGTTGCCGTCGTTGCCGCTGCATTATCAATTGTTCCGGACAATGGGTTGGACACCACCGCTTTATATTCATACATCAACATTGGATAAAATCGATGCAGAAACCGGAAAACAGCGTAAAATGTCAAAGCGCAAAGATCCAGAATGTAATGTTGCGTTCTTTATGGAACATGGTTGGCCGACCGATGCAGTGATTGAATATTTGGGAAATATTTTGGCGTCTGGGTATGAAGAAGCAAAAATGAAAGGCACGGTAAAAACTTTCTGGGATTATGAAATGAAACCGAAAAAAATACCGATGTCGGGTGCGCTGTTTGATATGAAAAAATTAGAATGGTGGGCCAAAGAATATATTGCGACATTGCCTGTTCATGTGTTGGTTAAAAATGTTGTCGATTGGGCAAACGCATATGGAAATGATGACAATAAACGTCAGGTTGCAGATGTGGAATATCTGACATCTGTGTTGGCAATCGAAAGGGATAATCCAAAACGCATTCGCAAAGATTTTATTACGTGGGAACAGACGCTGACTGAAATCGCGCCTTTCTGGGATTTCTTGTTCACGCCGAACAAAGAATACGAATATAATCTGGATGCATTGCAGGAATTTTTGGCTACATTTAATGCGGCAGATGACAAAGATACATGGTGGAATAAAATTGTCGAAATTGCTGGTAAATTAGAAATCAAACCGGGGGATATCGCGATGAATTTGCGTGTGGCATTGATGGGACGCACAAATACGCCTGATTTGTATTCTTTGATGTCTGTTATGGGGGATACGCGTGTTCGTGAACGTATAAATATGATTTTATAAAGCGATAAAACAAAAGGAAGGGAAAAATGGTAAAAAGTAAAAAATTAGTAAAACAAAAACTGCGTGCGGTTAAACATAATAAACATGCAAATCGTTTGTTGCGTGTGTTGCAGGCGACAGGTTTGTTCCGCTGGGAACGTCGTTCAACCCGTGCAGAAGAGACGTTAAATATTTTAACCCACGGTATTGGTATTGGTTTGGCGATTGCGGCATTGTGTTTGTTGGTCGCGTTTGCAGTGGTCCATAAAAATCCATGGGCGATTGTTGCGTGTTCTATATTCGGGGCGACAATGTTTTCGCTATATTTTGGTTCGACAATGTGTCACGTTTCGATTGGTGACAAAAGCGAATGTTTTTTCGAAGTTTGGGATTCAATCGCAATATATGCGTTAATCGCCGGCACATATACGCCATTTTTGTTGGTTAATTTGGTTCATGGCGGATATGTCGGGTTGGGGTGGACTATGTTCGGTTTGTTGTGGTCCATTGTGATTTTTGGCGCGGTTATGAAAATAATCAGCCCACGCAGACAACCTAAATGGATGGTTGCGTTATATCTGATAATGGGTTGGGCGTTGCTATGGATTTTGCCGGCGATGATAAAGACTATATCTGCGCGCGGAATGTGGTTTATATTGGCGGGTGGATTGTCGTATTCTGTCGGTGTGATATTTTATTTATGGCGTAAAATGAAATTTGCGCATGCATTGTGGCATCTGTTCGTTATCGGGGGCAGTGTGTGTTTCTTTTTCGCAGTCCTGTTCGGTTCCATAATCGATTTTGTGAAATAGGGACGATAAAAATATCGTTTGCAATAAAGTGACTTTTTTGATAATATAATCTATGTCGATGGGTGTTCCATTGATGGGGTATCAGAACCCGTTTCAAAACGCGTCTATGGATGGACGTTAAACAAATCTCCAACTGGTATAAGGGTTGGAGGGTCGCCGAATATAAAGAATAAGGCACACAATTTCGTTTTGAATTGTTCTGAACCTCCAACCGCCCTTAAACAAGGCGGTTGTTCGCTATTAACAACATCATATCGCCAATGGGATATTGGCCGGTATGAAAAAGCTATGAGAGGGAAAAATCATGAACATAAAACGAATTGCATCAATTGCAATAATCGCCGCATTGCCATTTGCGGCAAATGCGGAAAATATATCGGGGAATATGTACACGGCGCCATTAAGTGCGGATGCAAATCACCCGGCACCGATAACAGGTGCAGAGGCGCCATATGGTCGTGTGAATATAGACACTGCCGACCAAGAACATATCGCCACAACCGCATATGTTAAGGGTGCATACAATAGCGCAATCGCAGGTTTGAACAGTGTGGAAGCTACTAAACAACATGTGTTAATGAATGTTGATGACGGTGTTCATATTGATCCAGAGGTGTATGGTGAGGAAAGCTTTGGTGACCTTATGCAGGAAATTAATTCGGGTTCGTCTTTGACAGATATTTTTGGTGAGTTTGATGATCAATTAGTGACCTTACGAGGCGTGGCATCGGGTATTCAAACATATGTTAGTGGGCGTGGTGTTGAAATTTACACGACGTGGGATGATAATGATACGACGACGGTTGGGTTTGTGCCATTAGCTCAAAACTGATTCGTTTGAAAAAAACACCGCCGATTCGATTCGGCGGTGTTTTTTTACAATATTTTTTATCTTTACCAGGTTGGGGCGTGATCGCCTTCTTTGATAATTGGTTGTTCGTCTTCCCATACTGATAAACCCGTCTTTAAATCGGTCAATGTCAATTGCAGGTAATATTCAACACGGGTGTCGATTGATGAAAACCATCCGGATTCTAATTTCATATTACGTTGCAACATCTTCCCAGATAATGACATATTTGGCGCAATCAATGTTCCAGTTTTTGCGATTGTTGATTGGTCGTATTCCGAATCGCCACGTAATTCACGAACCTTGGTCGCGTTTGCGTCGTTGCCGCTATAATTCGCCGCGATTTGTGCATGCCCAGATTTCAATAATGTTGTACGTATTTTCTTGGTCAATATATCGGTATCGAATCGTTGTGCGGTATCGTTTTTAATGTCGCCAATCGCGATGATTGGATCTTTGACTTTTTTGAATGCGCCACTGTCCAACATAGATGTGGTCATCTTTTCTGCGGTGTTTGTCCAATCGCGATATTCCAATTCCATTACGTTTTGCATACGTGCGACATCGTTCGAATCGTTCAAATCAATCACGCGTGGTTCGGCACATGCCGCCAATGCCAGACAAAGGATAATCGGTATCATTTTTTTCATATGTTATTTCTCCTTTGGTTTATTTTAATTTTATAACCTTGATATCGGTTGGTTTATCGTGCAACCGGACATAGATTAAATTATTTCCATTCAAATCTGAGTTTATATTATCACCCAGATTTAATTCGTTCAAGTTTGTTTTGTTTGTATCAATTCGTCGAACATATATATTTTTTGGTAATGTTGCCCATGTGCGAACGTCTGCGTTCGATGATGATGCGGCGTAAATGCTGGACAATATCCCAAGCAATGGTGCCGAATCAGATGCCGAATTATACATTGTGGTTTGTAATGCGGTTTTGGCCACTGTGGAAGTGTATGCGCGCAAAATTTCATTTACACGATATTCGTTATATTCGGCCATAAACATTTTATCGACGTCGGCCAATATTTGTGCGCCATGCGGTTGTTGTGTGGCGGCGTCAAAATATGGTTCAGAGATTGCGAATTCAACCCAGCCGCCATTTAATAAAAATATACCAAAACTATCTTCGCGCAGGCGTGGTGCAAATCCTGATTCATAAAAAATCCATGTTGTGTTTTTTGGTTTAATATGTTTTTGCGCAAATTCTAAATCTTTTTTGATAAACGTATTATTTTGCATCATACCGTTCGCGCGTTTAAGGTATGTTTCAGCCGTTGCGAAATCGCCGTCGTTCAAAAAATAAATTCCAGACAGATACATCAATGCCGGGTTCATTATATCTGTAAATGCCGCCCATTCAGAATTGTTTTCGTTTAATTTATCGGTTAATTCCGAATGGTTTGCCAATTCGCTTTTGTTTTCTTCTATTAATTTTTTATATTCAATAGACATATTTTTTTGGCGTTCATATGATTGGTTTATCACAACGCGCGCATTTGACCAATCACGTAATGCCAACAAATCCCAAATCTGGTAATACGATACAAACAATGAATCCATCATATATGGTTTATATGAATTAACGCCACCGCCAAATAATAATGTTGCGGTTTCGCGTGATATAGACGATGATGTTTCAGATATATTTCTTTTGTTGAATTCTTCAAAAGCGGCGTCTGATTCTTGGAATTTATTTTCGTGAAATAGGGCGGTTGCATCAATCAATAAATCAAGATTGTTTGCGTCTTGGATATTTTTGTCTTTGGTTATGTTTTCATAATTTCCGGTTGCAAAATCGGATTGCACGCCGTCCAGATGTGACATCATTGTTGACGCGCAAGCAGTCAAAAACAAAAAACAAATCAGGATAATTTTACGCATTATTATTTCAGCGGTTCTAATATTTTAATTTCTTTGGTTTGCGGATTATAAACGCGCGGCACCCCGTCATATCCCATAATTGCATGGTGCGACGGAATTAAAAATTCAGGCAGAGGGGACGTTTCGCCCATTGCTATCTTTTCCATCAATCTTTTTTGCACCGGTGTTTTGTTCAGATAATATTGTATGTTGGTCGCTTCGATTGGGCGATGATACCAACCTTGATAGATAACCAACTGTTTGTCGGCCGGTAATTTCATAATATCCATTTCGGTATAAAGGGGTTCTTCTTTTGGTGTTTCGATTTCTTTGCCGTCTTTGACCTCTACTTTTTTAGTTTTCTTTAATCCCATCATGTTGGCAAAGCGACTGGCGGTTTCGGGATCGTTTTGGCGCAATACGATTTTTGCAGCGGTCGTTGATATAATTGTTGATGCGGCGTCTTCGCCGTATTTTTCGCGGATTTGGTGAATGTCTTGGCCGATGATTAAATACGATACTTTGCATCCGCGCCCTAAATCAGGGCCTTGGATAACAGCGTCTAACTTTTGCATTTTTGGCATTTCGTCCAATGCAAACAACACAGCGTACGGTCCAACGCGTTGCCCATCAACCAATGTGTTTGGTGTGTGTGATAATAAATAACTGGACATCAATTCAATGAATATTGCCGTGATTGGGTTGACCGCTTGGGCATCAACCAGATTCACAGATAAATATACGCTGACTGGTTTGATTTTGCCGTCACGTGGGTCTTTTAATCCGCGCAGGTCGGCAAAGTGAAAGTCAGAATGGCTGGTGCGATTGCGGACAGCGGCATTACGGAATATTGCCAAACCTTCCATCATTGTTGATAATATAGAACCACGTTCTTTTTCAGGCGTATTTGCCAATTGGGTTAATTCAGAAACAGATCGGTGTGCGTATGAAAAACGGCGCGCTTCTTCGACGGCGTTCAATAATAAATCTTTCATTGGGTCGGCCATCATAACCATTTGGTCGCCCTGACGACGACGTTCGGCCATTTGGTCGGCGATGTCAACTTGGCTGGCCGTAATCCAATCAAGAATCATGGAAAGTGAAGCCTCTCTGCCACGCCATGCGTCGGGTATGTGCGCCCATGTTCCGACGTGGACGTAATTCATCGCGTTTAATTCGCTTTTTTGTAATAGGGAATATGCAGCGTATGCATTCGGGTCATTCATCATAGATAAATAATAATCACCCAATACGGCGGCATCATCTTTGTTTAGTGTGCCATTATTTATGCGGGCGTAAAAATAATCATCTGCTTTGGCTCGTTCTACCTTGGACACAATGAAGTGGATTAATCCGGCCAAACCGGCACGACCAGTGTTTCCCCAGTGCGGATCTTGGACTGTATCTTGAATCAAAACTTTACAGATTGCATCAATGTACAAATCACGTTGTTCGGGGTTATACGGAACGTGTTCAGGCGACAATGGATTCCAAGATGGATAATATATGCCGCGTTCAGGTTCGTCTTGACCCGCCCAATTCATAATAAACACAGGCCCAATCGTTGAACGATATCCAGACGTGATTTGTTTTAATTCTGGTTTCGGGTCGTTAATAATCATTGAAACAGTATCGCAATCCAAAATAGTTGGAACGATTACGCCTGTTGTTTTACCAGTCCCCGGAGGCGCAACGCACAATGCAGATAATGGTTCGTCAAACATTAACGGGGTATCTTTGCCTTTGTATTTAAAATATCCCAACACCATCATAAAACCTTTGAATAGGCCTTCTTTGTTATTATGGTCTTTGGCCATTTTTTTGATGTCGTCCACAGTTGCCTTGCGCGAAGATTTTTCGTCGTATCTATCTTTGCTATGCGGGTTGAATTCGCTTTTGAAATTATCATCTGATAAAAAATAGTATGCAATAATTGGGAACAACGGTGTAATGCAGGCGTAATCAGGATGCATAAATGTTCGTGATATCCAATATGGAATTTCAGCGATTACTGAAAAACCACCCGTCATCAACATATTGCGCGTGTATATATTTATCCAATGTTCTGTGGCCGGCCCCCAACCATATCGCCATATGTGTTCAACAATGAAAGATAATGCAAATGCCAATGCGCATATTAACCATAAAATGACATCATAACGCAATTCCCAGAATTTTCGCGCCAATGGGGTTTGTTCGTGTTCTTTG
The DNA here is from genome assembly GCA_947305255.1 of uncultured Alphaproteobacteria bacterium. Lineage (GTDB taxonomy): Bacteria > Pseudomonadota > Alphaproteobacteria > Rs-D84 > Rs-D84 > Enterousia. Next base: position 69,599 of record CAMZDE010000001.1, on the reverse strand, counting down.
TATGCGCTGGATTCAAATATTTTTAATCCTTTGCCCGAATCAGAACTAGAGAAAATGTTGAACTTTCTTGCCATGACTGGTATTATATCACAAAAAGGAACCTTTTTATAGCCAAAGATTAAAAAAATGCAAAATATACCAAGAATTTTTTTAGACCAAGATTTAGGGGCAAATAAAAAATTTGCTGTGGATAAAGATATTGTTCATTATTTGCGTCGCGTTATGCGCCAAAGCGATTGTTTGGTTTTTAATAACGGTGATGAATATAGGGCGGAATTATCATACGATGATAGGTATATTATAATAGGTAAAAAAACAGAACATGTTGATCCGTCTAATGATTTGACGCTTTGTTTCGCGCCGATTAAAAAAATCGAAGATTTATTGAATATGGCGACACAGATGGGGGTTGCGGTATTACAGCCTGTTGTGACACAACGTACGGTTGCACATCATGTAAATTGGGCGCGTATGAAGAAGATTGTAGTAGAGGCCGCCGAACAATCAAATCGCAATAGTGTTCCGCAATTATTGGAACCTATTAAATTTGATGATTTGGATTTGCAGGGTGTTATTGTTGCCGATGAACGCGCCGCCCATGGGAAAGATGTTGACGGCGATTATAAAAATGTTTCAAAGGTTTTAATTGGGCCAGAGGGTGGCTTTTCAGATTCTGAATTTGAAAAAATTGATAAATCGGGCGCAATTGGTATTTCGTTGGGGAAAACAGTGTTGCGTGCAGAAACTGCGGCGGTTGTCGCAATAGCAAAGGTTTTGAATAAATGAAGGAACGTTTGGCAAAATTTATCGCAGATTCAGGATATGCGTCGCGTCGCAAGGCAGAAGATTTGATATTATCGGGTGCGGTCGTTGTTAATGGAACTCCGGTTGTTACGCCTGTGTTTTTTGTAGATGAAGATGATGACATATATATAGATGGTGCAAAAATACAAAAACCAGATGATATAAAATTATATATGTTTCATAAGCCTATAAATACTATGACGACAACGTTTGATCCGATGGGGCGTCGAACAATATATGATGTGTTGGATAAAAAGTATGCTAATTTGCGATATATTGGGCGATTAGATTTTAAAACCAGTGGATTATTGTTGTTGACTAATAATGGTAATTTTGCGCGCAAGATGTCTTTGCCACAAAATCATATTCCGCGAACTTATATTGCGACGGTAAATTCTTTTTCGGAAAAAGGGTTAGATATTGCGCGTCGGGGCGTCACAATAGATGGAATAAAATATCGCCCGATGGATATAAAGGTTATTGATAAAAATAATTTGCGCGTCACTGTGACAGAAGGAAAAAAGAACGAAATCAGAATAGTTTTCAAATTTATTAAATCGCCAATTGTGGGGTTGCATCGTATTCAATATGGTCAAATAAAACTGAATAATTTGGGGGTTGGAAAAATAATAGAAATTGATAAGAAAACAATTGACGGGATTGTAAAAAATCTTTAAAATTGAAATAACTAAGGAGAGGGAGATTCCATCATGAAAAAAACAAAAACCACGAAAAAAACCAGAAATGTCGCACCTTTGAAGAAATCGTACGACAAAGAAACTTGCTGTACCGGCGGTGTATGGTCGTGGACAATTTATGTGTATTGGTTCATTATCTTGTTCTTTATCGCGGCGACGTTTTATATTTTGGGACGCAGTCATGAATTTTTGCACCCATCAAGAAACCGTGTTGACATTGTCGAAGAAAAATTAATGCAACATAATGATTATATGGACGCCGCTAAGGAAAAGTTGGCCGCGGGAAATATGGAAGAGGCTATCTCTGATTTAAGTGTTGCGATTGATGCGAATGCAACATCGGATAGTTTGACATTGCGTGGTGAAATGTATCTTCAGATGGGCGATTATCAAAAAGCGTTGGAAGATTTTAATTCGGCGATTGAAATTGATGGCATGAATGCGGTCGCGTTTTATGATCGTGCATTGTTGAATATGCGTCTTGAAAATTATGATTCTGCGCTGAATGATATTAATAATGCGTTGGCGGCACAATCGATGAAACCGTCTGATGTGTTGTCTATGCGCAATTTATATGCAAAACGCGGACAATTGAATTTGTGGTTGAAAAACTGGCAGGGTGCAGTTGCGGATTATACTAATTCTTTGGCGCGTGACGAAGGCAGCATTTCTTCGAATGTTTATGCAGAACGTGCCGAAGCGTACACTGCGTTGGGTGAATATCAAAATGCAATCAATGATTATACGTCGGCGATACGCGTGATATCTGAACAAATTCAGGCTGCGCCAAGTCAGGAAGACCGCGAAGCGCAATCCAGTAGTGCGATGTCTTATTTTGAAAAATCTGCGGCGTTGAATCTGAATTTGGGCAATGTTGATGCAGCCCGTAGCGATTTGGAATCTGCGTTCGCAATCGCGATGGCTTTGAATGATGAAGAAAGTTCGAATCGGATTCAAAATTTAATAAATGGTCTGAATTAAAGTGAATGATTAAAAAAATCCGCCGAAACGGCGGATTTTTTTTGACTTTTGATTTTTATAGTATTAAAATGTAAAGCATGTTTTATAGATTATTTGTTTTTACAACAACCACAACTACAACCCCTTTGGGGGTATAAGATTTCATTTGCGCAAAATTTACGCGCGTATTAAAATAAGCAAGCAATTAAATAAAAAACAAATAAATAAAAAGGTAAATTATTATGTCATATCCAATAGAATTAATTCGTCATTCGTTGGCACACGTGATGGCTGCGGCGGTGCAAAAATTGTACCCTGATGTTAAATTCGCAGGTGGGCCTGCTATTGAAAACGGGTTTTATTACGACTTTGATACCGAACATCGTTTCAGCGAAGAAGATTTTGCACAAATTGAAAAAGAAATGAAATCTTTGATTAAAAGTGACGGTCGTTTCGAAAGACGCGAAGTGTCATTAGATGAAGCCAAAGAAATTTTCAAAGACCAACCATATAAAATGGAATGGTTAAATGAATACGATGCAAATGGCGAAGTGTTATCAATCTATAAATTCCGTGATTTTGTTGATTTGTGTCGTGGCCCACACGTGGAAAGTTCCAAAGATTTGCCGAAAGATGGTTTCAAAATCAGAACTGTGGCCGGTGCGTATTGGAAGGGCGATTCAAAGAATAAAATGTTGCAACGTATTTATGTTGACGCATTTGAAGATGGCGAAAAATTGGCGACATTTTTGAAACAGCAAGAAGAAGCTGCTGCCAGAGATAATCGCAAACTTGGCAAAGATATGGATTTGTTCCATTTTGAACCAGAATATGCGCCGGGGGCCGTGTTCTGGCATGACAAAGGTTTCAAAATTTATCGCAGATTAATTGAATATATTCGTATGCGTCAAGACAGAGCAAATTACCTTGAAATTTCTACGCCGTCTGTGATGGATAGATGTTTGTGGGAAAGATCCGGACATTGGGCAAAATATGGCGCGCACAATTATTCAGGAACAACCCAAGATGGTAAAGTATTTTGTGTAAAGCCTATGTCTTGTCCTGGGGGGATGTTGGTTTTCGGTCAGGGCTTAAAATCATATAAAGATTTGCCAATGTATTTGGCTGAATTTGGTAAAGTGAACCGTTATGAAGCGGCGGGTGCGTTATCTGGATTAATGCGTGTTCGTGAATTTACCCAAGATGATGCGCATATATTCTGTACCGAAGAACAATTAGAAAGCGAAGTTGTAAAGATTTTGCGTTTCATCAAAGATATTTACAACAAATTCGGTTTCGAAAAAATCACGATGAAATTGGCAACGCGTCCGTTGTCTGAATTCCGCATCGGAACAGATGAAGTTTGGGACAAAGCCGAAGGCGCGCTTAAAAACGCATTAGATAAAAACGGCATTGAATATGAAATTGCTGAAAATGATGCGGCGTTCTATGGGCCAAAAATTGATAATTATTTGAAGGATTCTATGGGGCGCGTATGGCAATGCGGGACTGTGCAGTTGGATATGAATTTGCCGGAACGTTTTGATTTGTCTTATATTGGCGAAGACGGCGAAAGACATCGTCCAATTATGTTGCATCGCGCGATGTTGGGTTCTATTGAACGTTTTATGGGAATCTTGTTGGAATCAACGGGTGGTAATTTGCCATTGTGGTTGTCCCCAGAACCTGTTGTCGTTGCGCCAGTGTCTGAAAAATATCGCGATTATGCAGAAAGCGTTGTATCACAATTGCGTGATGCAGGCGTTTATGCACGCGCTGATTTAAGGGATGAAAAAGTGAATTACAAGATTCGCGAATTGTCGTTGGCCAAGACGCCGATTATTGCTGTTGTTGGTGAAAAAGAAATGAACGACAAAACGGTGACTTTGCGTTATCTGGGCAAAGAAGGGCAAGAGGTTAAATCGTTGTCTGAATTTGTTGAATATATGAAAAACGCGGTTAAAATGCCGGCCTAGTGGTGAATAAGGGGGGCGTGTTGCGTCCCCCGATTAATATACAGAAAGGAAGAAAATGAAAAAAATTATCTTGTTATTAGCGGTTGTTTCGGTGGCGTTTGGCATTGCAGGTTGCTGTAAATGCGAGAGTGAACCGATTGTTGAATCTAATCATAAATTGATTGTTCCTCCGAATTTTGGAAATATGCCGAAATAATTTTTCACGATTCGTTTGTTCATTGTGTTTTTTTATGATATAATAGTCGCATGAACAAACAAAAGAGGGCAAATCCATGAACGACAAGGATGAAAATTTAGATTTATTAGATTTAGACGATGCGGCAGATGTTGACGCATTGCCAGAGGCTGCACCTTTCAGTGTTCCGCGTCCAAAACGGCCGTGGTTGTTGATGGTGTTGGGTGTTGCGATTATCGTATTGGCGACATGGATTATTATTGTTCGTGTTGGTGGCGATTCGGGTTCAACGATGACTGTGGATTTGGATACACCGGTGATATCGGTTGATGTGCCGGCAAAACCTGTGTCTGATTTACAGGTCCCACCAAAACCAATAGATGTTATGCCACAACCAATTGAAAAACCAAAGCCTATGCCAGAGGTTAAGGCAGAACCAAAACCAACGATTGTTCCACCTGTGGTTGATGAAAACGTTGGTGCGCCGGTTCGTGTTATCGAAGATAGAAAAGATGTGACATTTAATCCGGATAAACCAGAAACAAAACCGGTTGCAAAACCACAACCAAAGCCAAAGGCGGCACCGGTTGCGGCAAAGCCGGCTAAGAAAATTACTCCGTCGGCACCAAAAGCGGCGGCCACTGGTTCAATCTATGTTCAATTTGGTTCGTATAGCACACGCGAATTGGCTCAGGCTGCGGAACACAAAATACGTAGCGCGCATCAAAGTTTATTTAGTGGAAAACAATTCGTGATTTTGGCTGCGGAAGTGAATGGTAAAACAACCTATCGTTTGCGTATCGCGTTCAATTCTGGGGCGGATGCCAATGGTTTTTGCAGAAATGCAAAATCTGATGGACTGGATTGTTATGTCACAAAATAAAGAAAAGGATTTAATATGAGATGGGGAATTTGGGAAATAATTTTAATCGTCGCATTGGTTGTGATTTTATTTGGGTCTGCAAAAATTCCATCGATGATGAAAAATATTGCAGATGGTGTAAAGGTGTTTAAGAAAGAAATCAAAGACGATAAAAAGCCAATGCCGAAAAAGCGCCCAGTTGCGAAAAAGACAGCAAAAAAATCTAAATAGTTTTTATATGATGATTTTATCTATATCGGTCGATGTTTTTTATGCATTGACCGATGTTTTTTGTCTTGGTTCGTTGGTGGTTTTATGATAAAATATTTAATTATGAGAGAGATAGTAAAGAAAATAACTTTTTTTGTGCTGTTTTTGTCGTGCGTTTTTGCGGGGACGGCGTTACAGGCGGCCACTTATAATTGCAAGGCGCAAACTATCCAAGATGAAGCGTCATACACATATGATGCGGCGGGCAATAAAAATTTAACATGGAGTGCATTCAAACGCAGTGTACATGACAATAATCGCTATCTGTTTTTAGGTGGAAAAAATTCAAGTCAGGCCTTGTCGTGTGGCCATGAAAAAGTTGATGGTTGTGAATTATATACAAATGTTGCTGTGTTGGGGCCGCATTATATTTCAAAATTGGCCGATTATACCGCCAGTAACCAACTGGGGTTATATAGATGTGGTGGAAGCAGTATGAATCATTATTGGGAAAAGGCTAATTCAAAAAATGTTGGCGAATGTCCGAACGATATCAGCAAATATCATAAAATTGCATCAACACAAGATGGAACATATTTTTATTGCAAATATCAGGTTTATGATGCCAACGGTGCAAAATATTGCCAAGATGTATGTTGGACCGGTGCACGTGATCCAAAGGCATCTGGGGGTGGAGGCAGCGGCGACTCTGGCGGTGGTGGCGGTGGGGTATCTGCCGGGACGGTGCCTGATGAGACCGTTGGTGCCAAAGGAAAAGAAGAGGTTATTCAAAAGAAAAAAAGTTCAAATTCTGGGGTTGTGACAGGCAAATGTCCAAAAAACCAAAAATGGGATGATGCAACAAAGAAATGTTTGACCGCGTGTACTTATTATTCGAAATACCCAAACAGTGTGAATGCTGATTATCCAGATGAAACTATGGCGGCGCAACGGTTGGCATGCTGTAATTTACCAATTGAGGATGCGACATGGAATGGTACTAGATGTGTGTGTCAAAAATCGGGATATGAATGGAACGGGGATACTTGTGTGTTGCCCGCATCGGCGGAAGTTATTGATTTGAATTGCACGGATGGTGCGGTGCCGAATGCTGAAAATACGGCGTGTGTATGTGGTTTGAATAATGCAGTTTTAGATGACACACAAACAAAATGTGTATGCAATTCTGGGTTTGAGCCCGTTCAAACCGACGGGGTTTTGACGGCGTGTAATGAACCAACAACAAAAGGCGGGATTACTATATCTGGAACAATTGCGCTGGATTGCACAGGTGGCGCAACACTTAAAGCAGATTCAAGTGGATGCGAATGTAATGTATCATATGCACACCTTAGTTCTGATGGATTGAGTTGCGAATGCGATTATGCGGATGATGATGGAAATTGTATGTTGGTCGCTGCATATACACAGAGCGACGAAGATGTTTGCAAAAAATTGGGTAAATCTGTTGCCGTATGGCAAGACGGAATATGCCAATGTGTCCAAGAAGGTTATATCTATGAAAATGGACAATGTATCAAAGATGCGGCATTTGAGGCACAACAATTACAAGAAAAACGTGACGCCTATACCGATGCCAAAGCAGAAGAACAATCTTTGGCAAATCGAACCGCAACGGCGTTGACGACCGCGGCGACCGGCGTGGGAATGATGGAAGCGTTCCAAGGTTGGTCTGAACAAAAGGCCGACGCAGATGCAGAATCTGATATGAATGCATATATTGCAACAATGCGCTGTTCGTACGGTAATGGAAAATCGGTTAAGGCAGGCGCAGATGAAATTGAATTGCCGGCGGGCGATGGTGAAACTATGACCGCGTTAAAGAGCGAATATATGTCTTTGGCTCAAAGTTTGAAAGAAAGAAAAGAATCATTAGGAATGGCACCTGGAATTGAAAGCGAAGAAATTTTAGACAAGGCGGATATGGGATTATATGATGATGAAAACGTTGGTGTGACCAGCGGTTCGTACGCTTCGCTTTATCGTGCAAAAATGTTGGGCAGTGAAGACGACCAAACCAAGATTGATAAAGATGCAGAAAAATCGGATAAACGTTTGAAATATGGTTCGACGGCTGCGGGCGTTGGTATTGTTGGTGGTGTCGTTGCCAATTCTTTGATAAACGGTAATTTGGGTAAAAAATTGAAATCTGCGGTTGATGACGGAACGGCCGGTACAGAAACGCGCAAGTTATTAGGGACAGAAGCCAGCGCATTAGATAAATTAAAACAATGTTTAAAATCTGCGGGTGTGACAGATACAGACAATTTGACATTTACGAATTTTTATCCGTCTGTTTTTTCGGTTAACCGTATAAATTGTAAGCGTGATTTGACGGCGTTAAATAATCAATCTGTGATTGGAATGTTTGCTGATTCAACGAATGCAACAGATATTTACAATGCTTTGGTTGCAGCCGGATTCAGCAACGTGACAATCGCAAAAATGGTTGGCGCATCTGGGAATACTGAATATGCGATTATTAAGAAATTAAGTGAATCTATTTCCGATGTGCAACAACAATTCCGTGATGCAGAAGCACGAGATAAAAGTTATGCATCAAATCTGGGGATTGATTTAGGTGATTTGTCTGGGTTTAGTTTAGGGGACGGTTTGTCGAATGTAACGTCTTTGTTCAATGGGTATTATAATACGGGCGACAATACAGGTTTGTCAGGGTTGGACGGCAACCTGAGTAGTCCATCTTTTGATTTGTCGAGTTTTTTGCAGACTAATTAATTTTTCAAATATTTTGTTTTTTTGTGACGCCATATTTGGTGAAATGTTTTTCGTATATTGAAATTTATATTTGCACCATAAAACGATTTTTGATAAAATAACCTTGTCGGGAAGTGTTTTTCCGATGGGGTCTAGAAGCCCGATGTAAGTTCGTCTGAGCGACGTAAAATTGCTCCAACATACGGTTGGAGGGCTGCCGAATAAATCGAATAAGGCGCACAATTTGACTTACAATTGTTTCTAGCCTCCAACCGCCTTTTATAGGGGCGGTTGTTTTTGTCATAAAGTCGAAGACAAAGGAGAGCAAACGATGAAAACAAAAACAATATTAACAATGGCCATAATCGCGGCGTTACCATTTACTGCAATGGCTGAAAATATCTCGGGTGCGATGTACACCGCACCAGCGCATGAGAATACGAATCACCCCGCACCAACAACACAAGCGGGCGCACCGTTTGGGCGTATTGATATAGACACCGCCGACCAAGAACATATCGCCACCACCGCCTATGTCAAAGGTGCATATAACAGTGCAATTGCAGCGGTGAATAAAGTGGATGCACGACTAACTGGTTATCAAGGTATATTGGTTAATGGGGATTCCGAGTATATTATCTCAGAAGTGGTTGATGGTGATGGATTGGAAGCGGAGGGGTTGGATTGGTTTTTGGATGGAGATCAAGAACGCCTTTTGGTGTCTTTGGGCGGTACTGTGTGGTTGGTAAACCAAGCAAAAAGTGATATTAATAACACGATATCAAACAAACGTGTGGAAATTTATACCACGTGGGATGATGACGATGTGGCAGAGGTGCCATTGGTCACTGCATCTGGACAATAAAAAAACACCGCCGATTTGGCGGTGCTTTTTTTGCATTTTTTATTTGCTGTTTTTATTTACGTTTTTGTTCGTATTCTTCCTGTTCTTCGATTGTCATTGTGGCCAATGGACGCGCCAACATTCTTTGCAGGCCGATTTCGTCCCCAGATATAACACTATATCCATATGTGCCATTTTCAATGCGTTCGATTGCAGCGTTGATTTTTTTCAACAAATTATCAGTGCGTTCAGACATACGCAGGTTCATTGTGATTTCTTGTTCCGCAGATGCCTGATCCTGTTCGTCGCCAACGCCGGCATTTTCGCTTTTTTCAGCCATACGGACGTCGTTTAATACGTCGTCGCGATCGCTAAGCAGTTCTTCGCGTTGGGCCAACAATACACGGTAAAAATACGCCAAATGTTCAGGACACATATATTTTTCTGATTTTTTTGGAACGTATTTGGGGTCTAATTCAATGTTCAGAAAATTCTTTTTTGCCATTTTACGATACCTTTAATTCTTTAATCCATTGGGTTAATGTTTCCGTATCCATTAATCCGGTGCGTGCTTCCTTTAATTCGCCGTCTTTGAACGCCAGAACGCTGGGGATGCTGCGTATGCCGAATTTTGCAGGAATACGACGATTCGTATCATCAATTTCAAATTTTACAAAATTTACGTCGCTTTCGGATTCCGAGACATCTTCGAATATTGGACCAAACATTTGACATGGGCCACACCATGCCGCCCAAAAATCAACCAACGTCAATCCGGATGTCAACATAGATTCAAATGTTTCATCATTAGCGTGTTTTAATGCCATTATTTTTTCTCCCTTGGTTGGCTATTGATATTTCGTTTCAGTTTATTATAATCATAGCAAAAAGCAAGAGAAAAACACATATGAAAAAAATCGTTTATATGGACGCGGCGGCCGGATGGTTAAAGCCAAAGACCGTGATAGGGGCCGAAACAGACTTTTTAACGAATCGGTATGCGAATGCCGGACGTGGTATTTGTGAACGTGCGGCCGGTGTTGATAATATGGTTGCAGATGCGCGCGCTGCGGTGGCCGCCTTTGTTGGGGCAAATCCTGAAAACATAGTTTGGACATCTGGGGCGACCGACGGGTTAAATCGGGTTGTGAATTTGATAACAACGCAAAAAGATTATCGCGTGGATTCGACGTTCGCGGTATCTGATTTAGATCATCATAGTGCACGGTTACCGTGGGAAAATTTATTGCGCCATGGAAAAATAGGACGTGAAGTAATTGTCGATTTAGATGAAAATTTCAATATCAAAATCGATTCGATTCCGAAAACAGATGTTTTTGTTATTACGGCGATGTCTAATGTTTTTGGTGTGGCGCAAGATGTCGGTGCGATTATTCGGGCGGCGCGTGAAAAAAATCCAGACGTTATTACTATTGTTGATGCATCGCAATATGTTGCACATGAAAAAATAGATGTAAAAGAATGGAATTGTGATTTTATGGTCTTTTCAGGGCATAAAATTGGCGCGGATACCGGTGTTGGTGTGCTATATATACGCGATGTCGAAAGATGGTGGCCGGATAAATTTGGTGGCGGAATGATAAATCGAATCATTGATGAATCAAATTGGGTTTTGAATCGTGCGCCTGAAAAATTCGAAGCGGGAACGCTGCCGTTAACGCAAATTTGTGGTTTGCCGTATGCAATTGAATCTTTGACCGGTTGGTCGGGGGGACACGATTTAATCGCGTTTATGCATGATGAATTATCTGAAATCGATAAAATCAAAATTATTACGTCGCGCGATGCGTGTATGTTGACTTTCTATGTTGACGGTATGCATGCGTTGGATTTCGGGGCGTTAATGGGTGCGCGTGATGTATGTTTGCGCGTTGGTAATATGTGTGCGTCGTGGTGTCATAAAATGCTAGGAATTGACGGATCGATTCGGTTGTCTGTGGGGCCATGGAATAATATGGACGATGCAAAATATGTGGTTGATGCAATTCGTCAGGTGGTGAAATAATATGGATATTCGTGAACAAATCATAGATGAAATTAAAAAAGTTTATGACCCTGAAATTCCGGTCAATGTTTGGGATTTGGGGTTGATATACAATATATCTGTGACCGATAAAAATATTGATATAGAAATGACTTTCACCAGTCCGACATGTCCTATGATGGAAGATATTTTGAATCAGGTTCGTGATAATGTCACGAATGTTGCAGGTGGACGCGACGTTGATGTTAAATTGGTTTGGGATCCGGCGTGGGATATATCTCGTATGTCAGAAGCGGCACGCGTAGAATTAGATTTAACAGAGCAGGGGTGGTAAATCAATGAAATACGATGAAATGAAATACGCACTGTCGTTAACTGAAAATCCAGTTGAAAAATTAGAAATGGTTATGGATTTTGGAAAATCTTTGGCCGCTGTTCCGGATAATGCAGAATGCAGTGAAATTACAGGCTGTGCGTCGTTTGTGAAAATTTGTCGTTATAATGGAAAATTTTACGGGTTCGCGGATTCGGCGATGGTTCGTGGAATTGTCGCGATTATTTTGGCTATGGTTGATGGTAAAAGTGATGCAGAGATAAAAAAATTTGATTTTGACGTGGAATTTAAGGGGCTGGATTTGAATTTTGGGGCGGCCCGTTTGAATGGTATTCAATCTATGATTAGTTTTTTCAAAAATTTATGATAAAATACCATTATAGCAAAGGAAGGTTTTTATGCGTGATGACGAAAAAATGTTTAATCTGGGAAAGGTGATGGCCATAGGTATGGTCTGTCTGATTGTGTTTTTACAGGTTTGTTATCGCGAACAAAATAAAAACCTTAGAGACGTTCGGCGCGCAATGAATACTGCTCGTCAAGAATATGCGTTGGCGCAAACTAAGTTTTCGATGCTATCGTCTGCCGATAGTTTAAGGGGTTCTGTGGTCGGTATAAACCCAAAGGCGGAAATTGTTTCGTTCAGTAAGACTGAATACATAGATAATATCCCGTTGGTGCAACAATGAAATTTAATATTGGTCAAGATATTTTACCACATGAATACAAAGGTGCGATTTTTAATCGCGATAGCGCGAATCGTTTGCGTATTGTAAAAATATTTTTCTCTGTGCTGTTTCTTTGCTTTGTTGTGCGCACCATTCAATTAGGATTACAACATAATGATTATGTGAAATCTGGACGGACAAATGCAGAAATAGAACGTCGCGCAGATATCGTTGATAGAAATGGAATTGTTTTAACAAAAAGTATTGAAACAGGTAATATCAAACTATATCCGCCGCGTGTCAAAGATAAAGATATTGATGCGGTGGCGCAATTGGTTCATGAAATTGCACCTATGGATTATAGTGTCGAAGATGCATTAAATCTGATTCGTTCAAAAAAGGCCGGCGCATACATCAGAAAGAATGCAGGCAAAGAACAAATTGACCGTATCAAAAGTGTTAATAATAAATATGATTGCTTTGAAATAGAAATCTTTACAACGCGTCGTTATCCGCAACGAAATGTTTTTGCACACGTTGTTGGGTTTGCTGGCAAAGATAGAGGCTTGGAAGGCATAGAATACACATATGACGAATATTTGCGCGAAAATACAGATGCTTTGAAATTATCAATTGATTCGCGTGTTCAAAATATTTTTCATGAACAATTGACTATCGCAATGAATAAATATCACGCACGTGGCGCGATGGGAATGTTGATGAATTCGACAACTGGTGAAATGATTGCGATGGTTCAATTGCCTGATTTTGATCCGAATAATATAAATGATATTCCTGTAAAAACACGGCGATTCAAATTATTGCGCGATAATTTTGAAATGGGGTCTGTGTTCAAGATATTTAATACTGCGCTGGCATATGAAAATAATTTACAAGACAAAGATTATCGCATAGATGAACCGTTGATGATTTATGATAAATATGGTCGTCGGGCGTTGCGTAAACCTATTGATGACGTTTCGTCGTTTAAGCGCGATGTTGTAAAAAAGAAAGGGTTAAAGAAATTAAAAGCCCCAGATATCATGCTTTATTCATGCAACGTGGGCAGTGCACGTATTGCGCTGGATTTGCCAGATGATGCACAAAGAGAATTTTTCCATCGTCTGCATCTGGACAGACCGTTGGATTTAGAATTTGGCAGAACTGAAAATGCAATTACATATAAAAATTGGGGACCCACAGAAAGGGCGACTGCGGGTTTTGGACACGGTATTGCGGTGACACCTATGCATTTATTGTTGGCGGTGAATGCGGTGACAAATGGCGGATTTTATATCTATCCAACGTTATTGAAACGCAGTATTGGTGCGGTGCGCGGTGAACGTGTGTTGGATTCAAATATTTCAGAAAATATTCGAAAAATTATGTTTAATATTGCAGAACAAACCACTGCCAAGAAAGCACGTGTCAAAGGAATAGAAATCGGCGGAAAAACAGGGACTGCGGAAAAACGTGGCGCCGATGGTCGTGTTGATGTGAACAGAAATGTGACCGTATTCACAGGCGTGTTTCCTGTATCTGCGCCGCAATATATTATATTTATTTTGTTGGACGAACCCCAAGGAACAAAAGAATCGGGGGGGTGGAAAACCGCGGCATGGAATGCGGTGCCAACGGCAGGTGCAATCTTAGATGGAATCATGCCGTTGCTATTTGAATAAATTTAGATTATAATATCATTGATAATAAGAAAAAAAGAGAGTAGCGTGCGTAGAATAGTAGAAAAGTCCATGCTGGGGAAGTCATGGACGGTGTCAGATGATTATAATCTGAATCAGAAATTTAATAGTGCAGATGAATTAGTCAAAAGTATTTTAATGTCGCGCGGTATTATTGATGATAACGATGTTAAAAGATTTTTGAATCCGTCTGTGAAAGAATATATGCCCAATCCGTCCATATTAAAGGATATGGATGTTGCAACGCGCATTATCGCAGACGCAATTTGTGCGCACAAAAAAATAGCAATTTATGGCGATTATGATGTTGACGGGATTACGTCGACCGCGGTGTTTGTAAAATATCTGCGTGCAATAGGTGTTGATGTTTCGTGGCATTTACCTACGCGTGAAGGCGAAGGATACGGTTTGAATGTTGCAGCCATAGAACAATTGGTCCAAAACGGTACGAATTTATTAATAACTGTGGATTGTGGAATCAGTGGCATAGACGAAGTTGAACGTGCCAAACAGTTGGGTTTAGATGTCGTTGTGACCGACCATCATTCACCTGATAGTGTTTTGCCACATGCCGACGCGATTATAAATCCAAAACGTGATGATGACACGTCGAATCTGGATTATTTGGCGGGTGTGGGGGTTGCTTTCTTGACATTGGTTTCGATAAATCGTGAATTAAAGGGACGTGGATTTTTCGATAACGAATTGAATCCTATAAATTTATTAAACTATGTTGATTTGGTTGCGCTGGGGACGATTTGCGATACGATGCCATTGATTGATTTAAATCGTGCTTTCGTTGCAACAGGATTGAAAGTTATGGGCTTGCAACAAAATTTAGGTTTGAAAACTTTGATGAATATTGCAGGTATAAAAAATCCGTCGGTGTATGCGGTTGGGTTTGCGTTGGGGCCACGTTTGAATGCGGCTGGCCGGTTGGATTCTGCGGCGCCTGCACTGGAATTGTTATTGACGGACAATCCTTTGATTGCGAATGATTTGGCAAACAAATTGCATAAAATGAATCAAGAACGAATCGATATTCAAAATGCGATTATGATGGAGGCTGCAAACAAAGCAGAACAATGTTGTAAATCTGGTAAATGCAGTTTATTTGTTTGTGGCGATAATTGGCATGGCGGCGTTATGGGGATAATAGCCGGCCGATTGAAAGATAAATATAATTTGCCGACATGTGTCGCGACCAAGGCGGACGGTGTCATAAACGGTTCGGGGCGTTCTATACCGGCCATAGATTTAGGAAAAATTATACATGATGCGATGTCGGCGGGGATTTTGTCCGAAGGTGGCGGACATGCGACGGCCGCAGGCTTCACGTTAGATATTGCACACGAACACGATTTTTGTGATTTCTTAGAAAACGCAGTGCGCGAACAGTTAGACGGCAAAATGCCAGTTACCGAGGTTGTTGTTGATGCCCAAATTGATGCGGCGGGTGCAGGAATGGATTTGGTAAAAAAATTATCTGTGATGGCACCGTTTGGCCAATGTAATCCAGAACCGACATTGGTTTTATTGGGGGGCGTGTTAAAATTTGCTACGACAATGGGTAATGGTTCGCATTTGCGTGGCGTAATTCGAACCAGTAATGGCGGGCAACTGAATTTTGTAGGGTTTAATTTAGTTGGAACGCCGGTTGGTGATTTTTTACTGGACGATGCGAATACAAATACTAAAATAATGATGTTAGGCAAATTAAAAGAAAACGAATACAACGGCCGCGTCAGCGCTCAGTTTACATTAGAAGACATTGCATTATGAACAAAAAGATAAATGTTTTAATAGAAAAAATAAAAAACGCGAAATCAATCGCTATATCTGGACATAAAAACCCAGACGGGGATTCTATATGTTCTGCGTTGGCATTGATGAAGATAATTAAATTAAATTTTAATAAAACTGCGACTGTTATTTATGATGGCAATATTCCCCGTGATTTAGATAAGGTGCCTTTGCGCAAAGAAGTGCAATATTATGGTAATGTTCCTGAAAATAAAAAATTTGATTTATATATATTGGTCGATTATGGAACTAAATTGCATTTGGGTGGGGCTGAAAAATTTGTTAATGCGGCGGATTTTGTCATAGAATTTGATCATCATTTTAACGATGATACAATTGGTGATTTGTGTTTCGATAATCCGGAAAAGGCTTCTGCATCGCAAATTATTTATGATGTTGCGCATGCTGCTAAATTTGAATTGGACGCGGATACAATCAGTTTGTTGATGTTGGCTATTATAACCGATACTGGTAATTTTAAGTTTGTTAATCATAGCGATGTATTGCGTGTTGCTGCGAATTTAGTGGATTCTGGGGCAAATATACCAAATTTAGCAAATTTATTGCATAACAAAGATAGAAAAACTGTGTTGGTTGAATCAAAGGCTGTATCCAATGCGGAATTCTTTTATCATGGGCGTTTGGCCGTTGCCACGATAAGACAACCGGACTATAAAAAATTGGACGGTCGTGGTGAAATGGTTTTGGGTATATTGGCACAAATTTGTGGTGTTGAATATGTCGTGTTGTTGAAAGAACAAAAAGAAAATCAAATTGGTGTTTCGTTCCGTAGCAAGGGATTACCGATTAATTCAATTGCCGAATCTTTTGGTGGCGGCGGGCATTTGTATGCTGCGGGTGCGGTGGTCATGGATAGTTTGGACAGGGTTCATGATATGGTTATCAAAGCGTTTAAGGGAATGTAAAAAATGAAAAAGATAATATTTGTTTTGTTGGCTGCTTTGTTTGTGATGCCTGGGGGGGCGGCTGTCGATAAAAATTTAGTGGTTGCGGCTGAAAAGTATTTGAATTCTATTACCGGACTTCAAGGTGGTTTTACACAAATCGCAAATGGAAAATCAGAGCAGGGAACTTTCTCTATGCTGCGCCCTGGGCAGGTCAGGTTGGATTATAAAAATGCACCAATTCAATTAATTGCAGATGGCAAAGATTTGTATTTTTACGATAAATCTTTGGATCAAATTACAACTGTGCCCTTGACCAGTACGCCGGCTGGAATTTTAGTGCGTCGTCATATTGATTTACAAAATGCAGATATAAATGTTTCAGAAACTGCGAATAATAAAAATACTTTTTCATTAAAAATGAATTTGCGTGACCAAGAAGGTTTGGGGCATATGACGGTCGTATTTAATAAATCGCCGGTTGTGTTAAAATCGTGGTCTGTGGTTGATGCGACGTCTAATAAAACAGATGTTGTGTTTAATGATTTGGTACCTAAGACGGATTTTGGAAAAAATTATTTTCAATTGTCACGTCATAAAACGGTTAATACCAATGACGGTGATGATTTTTATGATTAAAGGGTTTTATGAAATATGTTTGGAATCAGTTGGACTGAATTTTTAGTAATTGTATTAGTCGCAATTTGTGTTATTCCTGCAAAAAATTGGCCGGTCGTGATGCGCTTTTTCGCAAAAATATTCAAATATATACGGGAAATAGTTTGGAAAATTTCTGATTTTTCAGAAGAGGTTCAACATCGCATAGAACTTGAAAAACCAATTGATGATTTGATTGTTGGTGGTGCCAATGATATTTTCGGAAACAAGCCAGAGATAAAAAAAAGAAAAAATAAAAAAGCAATCAAATGAAAATGACATTGATGCAACATTTTTCAGAATTGCGTCGCAGATTGTTATGGACGATGCTGGTGTTTGTTTTTTCTTTTGGGTTGGGTTGGATACTTAGCCCTTATGTCGAACTGTTTTTAACGCGGCCGTTGATGAATGTCTGGAACGATGCGGCATTACTTTATACCGGATTATCAGATGGTTTGATGATTCAATTTTCTTTGGCGACATTGGTCGCGATGATTATAACGATTCCTGTATTGATGTGGCATATTTGGGCCTATGTTGCCCCAGGATTGCATAAAAATGAAAAGCAATTTTTGTTGCCTATATTTTTATTGTCGCCGATTTTGTTTTTTGTTGGCGCGGCGTTCGCTTTCTATATTTTATTTCCGATAGTGTTTAAGTTCTTTATAGATATCAGTAATTCTGAAACGTTGCCAATCGTATTGTTCCCGTCTATTAAAGGATATTTGGCGTTTGCAATCGGTTTATTAAAGGTTTTTGGTGTTGCGTTTCAATTGCCTTTGGTTTTTGTGTTATTGAACAGGGCAGGCGTGTTGTCAAAGGAAACAGCGCAGCGCAGTCGCAAATATGTTATTGTTATGATTTTTGTTATGGCTGCTGTTTTAACGCCGCCTGATATTGTATCTCAGGTTTTGTTGGCTGTTCCGATGTGGTTGTTGTTCGAAATCAGTTTGTTTTTTATGAAACGTGATTGATAGTCGTTTCATTTATCTCTTTTTTGTGATATAATTCAACACGTGAAGATATGTCGTCGCTTTTTTTGTGTTGGTTTTATTTGCGGTGTTATGGCACTGGGCGGTTGTGATTTACAGCCGAAAATTTCGTCGATTCCAGACAGTATCGGCGAATTTATTTCAACGCGTTATCCGGCTTTGTTGGCCGATCCGGTCACAGAACCAGAAATATATAATTCTGCGGTCACAGATTACGGCGTGTATGCGTCGCCTGAATTGTATGGTTCAGACAAAGATTATTTGGTCTATGCAAATATTGATGATTATATTGCGCCGGCACCAGATGTATCAAATGATAAACAAGCCGTGGTATCGGAAAGTGCGGTTGTGGACGACTATTTGTTTGTGCCAAATTATGAAAGGCCAGAATCAAAATCCGTTGATGCTGATTTTATGACGGTTGTGCGTGGTGATACATTGTATTCTATTGCGAAAAAGAACAATACGACGGTGACAGAATTAGCAAAATTGAATTCGTTGAATCCGCCTTATACGTTGTCAATAGGGCAAAAATTAAAGGTTCGTGCGCCTGTTTCTGGGGTGCATGATGTAAAAATTGAACCGGCAAAATCTGTTCAACAAGAGATAGCAAAACAAGCGGTGGTAAAAAGCGAAACTGTGACAGCGATGCCAGTTAAATCGAAGACTGTGACGCGTGTCGCGGTCCAAGAAATCACTGTTGCATCGGGCGATACGTTGTATTCTTTGTCGCGTAAATACGAAATTCCTGTGAATGATTTGGCGGTCATGAACAAGATTTCCAGTCCGTTCACATTGTCGGTTGGGCAAAAATTAAAAGTGCCTAAATTTGATAATGTTGAAACGCGTGCTGTGAAATCGGACAAGAAAACAGAAGTTTCTAAAAAAACACCAGATGCAAAAGTTAAGGCGCTCGAGACGGTGAAAACAACGAAAGAGGTTACAAAAAACAAGATTTCATCAGATCCTAAAAAACAGTTACCGGCGATATCTGCACGTTCTGGGACTAAATTTTCATGGCCGATTCGTGGCAAGATTTTGTCGCAATATGGGGCTAAAAACGGCGGGTTGTTTAATGATGGTATCAATATTGCTGGGACGTTGGGGGCGCCGGTTAAGGCGGCTGAAAATGGTGTTGTGGCGTATGCTGGGAACGAAGTAAAGGGTATGGGCAATTTGATTATTATTCAACATAGTGATGGTTGGATGACTGTGTATGCGCATTTGGATTCTATGTCTGTGCGCCGCGGCAGTAAAGTCAGTGTCGGCCAACAAATTGGAAAAATTGGCAAGACGGGCAAAGTTGACAAACCGCAATTACATTTTGAAATCCGTAAGGGAACCAAGGCGTATAATCCAATACAATATTTGAAAAAATAGTCGTATTTGATTAACGTGGGTATAAAAACTTGCATTTTGTGGAAAATAATTTATAATTGCGGAGATTTGGTGGTTCTGGAGACATAGCTCAGTTGGTAGAGCAACTGACTCTTAATCAGTGGGTCCAGGGTTCGAATCCCTGTGTCTCCACCAAAAAATTATCCCCCGTTTTTCGCGGGGGTTAATTTTTTTTGGGGTGAAAATGGGTTGATTTGTACGTGTTGCAACAAAGGGGTTAATGAAAATAGGGTGAAGCGAAATTAATCTCTATGATATTTTTTTGCAACACATAATCCCCGATGATGTCGGGGGCTATAATAGGGTTTGTCTTGAAAGACCAACGGAATCTTTGATTGACTGATTTTCGCTCCTTCCGACCATCTGTTTTTTGTTTCCAATTTGAAAAACAGGGGCAGATATATAATAAAATTATTTGTATATACAATTTGTCTATACTTTTTTCAGGTGTGTAGCATGCGGGTGTTTGTGTGTCGAACCAAATTGATATAAGAAATGGCGAACAATTGGTGTTTTTTTCCTGCTTGCAAAAAAATATATATGTGTCACGATTTATCTTATGAAGATAATAGATGCACATAGTCATATTGATTACATTACTCATCGGTTTCAACCTGATGTGGTGGGGACTATAATTTGTGCAACACATGAATCAGATTGGCGTGATTTAGAAAATCTGACCTATTCCGATAATAATGTATATGGTGCGTTTGGGGTGCATCCGTGGTTTATTGATACGATTGAATTTGGGTTCGAAACACGATTGGAAAAATTATTATTATGCAATTCATCGTATATGGTTGGTGAGATTGGTTTGGATAAAAATAAGCCTGATATTGAGAAACAGATAGATGTTTTTAGACGGCAATTTGATATCGCTATTAAATTAAAACGAATCGTTTTTATTCATTGTGTTGGTGCGTGGGACAAGATTTTTCGTGTGTTAAAATTGTATAAAAATTCAGATTTGCCGATAATGGTTTTTCATGCATTTAATGGTAGTATTGATGTTATAAAATACATTATTAAAAATTATAAAAACAAAGTTTATTTTTCGTTTGGCAAAAACGTGTTATACGGCGGATTTCGCTGTATAACACAAATTGATGATGATAAAATTTTGGTTGAAACAGACGGCAAAGAAGGTGTTTTTTTGCGGGATGTTGTTAATAAAATATCAGAGATAAAAAACAATCCAAATATTTCGG
Organism: uncultured Alphaproteobacteria bacterium; assembly: GCA_947305255.1. Taxonomy (GTDB): domain Bacteria; phylum Pseudomonadota; class Alphaproteobacteria; order Rs-D84; family Rs-D84; genus Enterousia. Next base: position 48,661 of record CAMZDE010000001.1, on the reverse strand, counting down.
ATTGTATATATAATAATACCCAGAGGATTTTACAAAATGGATAGATTGCATCGTATATCTTTGTTGATGGGCAAAGAGGCTATTGATAAATTACAAAAATCGACTGTTATGGTGGTCGGGTGCGGTGCCGTTGGTTCTTTTGCGGTTGAATCTTTGGCGCGATGCGGTGTTGGGCATTTAATTTTGATTGATTTTGATAATGTTGAAGAATCAAACATAAACCGTCAATTGTTCGCATCAGATTCAACAATTGGGAAACCAAAGGTTGATGTTGCAAAACAGCGTATTCACGATATAAATCCAGATATTATTGTTGATGTTTATAATATGTTTTTTGATGAAAATACCAATATTGATTTGCGACCTGATTTTGTCATAGATGCGATAGATACCGTTCAATCAAAGATTGCGCTATATAAATGGTGTTTTGCCAAAGGGGTTCCTTTTGTATCCAGTATGGGGGCGGCGCGCAAGATGGACATAACAAAAATTAAAGTAGATAAAATTTCAAAAACGACGGTTTGTCCGTTGGCGGCCAAGATTCGTCATATGGTTCGTTATTTAAAAATGAAAGATTTTCCGGTTGTATATTCAACTGAAAATGCGGCACCACAAAAAAATGGTGGTCGCGAATTTGGTTCGATTATTACGGTGACCGGAACTTTTGGTTTATTGCTATCTGATTTTGTTATTAAAAAATTATCTAAATAAAAACGCGTTATACGCCGGATTTCGCCGTATAGGTAATTTTTCCTGAGAATAGGTGCCTATGCAAAATGTGCATATCATTTGATAGAATGCAAGTGTTGAGATTAATCAGCAACAAAAGGAGAAAATAATGAAAAAAATTATTGCCACATCTATGGCAGTATTATTGGCAGTTCCTGCATTCGCAGGCGGTCAAAGATATGAACAACAACCTACTAATTTTATGGGGTGGCATATTTTGCCGTATGTTACGTTGCGTGGTGGTGCTACGTATGGTAATTTGAACTATAATTTCAACGACACCAAAGAAAGCGTTACACAAAATATGTATCAAGTACGTACTGCATTGGGTTTGACAATGTATGATACTGCACGTTTCGAAATCGAAGGTTCTTTCTTTACCAAAGGCAAAGAAAAGAGAGATTTTGGAACATTGCCTGATGTTGAAATTGCCACAGAAAATATTGAATTGATGGCAAACACATATATGAATATTGGGCATTTCAAATATATTCAACCTTTTGCCGGTTTGGGGTTAGGTATGGCGTTTATACAAACCAAAGAATCATATCCAGATTATTCGCATAGCAAAGATCATACGAAATTATCTGGTATGGTGACGTTGGGATTGGAAATGCCGTTTGGATGCTATTCTGTAGATGTTGCAGCACGGTATAATTATATCGATGTTGCATCTGGAATGCATGATTTCAGTGCAGATTTAGGTATCCGGTACATGTTCTAGTTTCTTTCCGTATTTATGTTTATAAATCCCGTTTTATACGGGATTTTTTATTGTTGCAAATAATTATCGGATATTGGCATAATTATAATTATGAAAATATTCCGCATAGTTATATTTTGTTTCCTGATATCAATGCACGCTGGGTTTGCGGAAGAGGTTGTCGTGTGGTCTGAAGATGCGTCGGTGTCTTCTTTCGTTGGTTCGTACAATAGAATTTTGAATGGTGTGGTTTTGACGGCGACATCAGGTAATTCTGATATAAATGTGAATGGGTCAATGACTATTGAAAATCATGGCGAAATACGCGGAAATTTAGTTGCGGAAAGTGATAATTGGATTTGGATAAATAATACAGGAAATGTATCAGGCACTATTAATGCACAACATATTATTCAATTGGTAACATCGGGTGACGGTGCAAAACGCTTAAACGTAAATACTGGCGATTTTGCAGTAAAGGTTGATGGTGCCATGGACGGTGTTAATTTGGCAGATATAAGAAATTTAGGTTCTGATTCTGTCGAATTTAATATGTCTGTGATTGTCATAGATGATTTTGCAGAATGGCAACGTTGGGACGCGAATGTTTCATGGTTGGGGGCAAATACGCTGCGTATAAATAATTCAAATACTGTGGAATCTGGTAAATATGTGCGACATGTCGCCGGTGGAACCGTATTGAACGTTGTGGCCGCAGATGAAGATAGTTTGTATCGCATTGATTCTGTGCGTGATGAAAATGGTATGATGTTGAATGTTGTTCGGGAAACTGATTATCAACGAATTTTTAATGATAATCGGGGCGTATTCTTTGGAAATCTGCGCGCGTCTAATCCAAATGATAAAATGTTGCTGGCGATGGATAATGCCGGAAGTATGGACGAATTACAAAATGTTATTAATTCGTCATACAGATTTAATTCTGGGATTTTAATGCGGCCTATAAAAACAAATCTGCAGTTTTCAATGTTGAATGGCTTTTTAGATACCAATAATGCATTTGCGATTGGTGTTGAACCCGAATTTATCACATCAAAAGATACACATAGTGCCGGTGCACGGCTTTACGCTAATGGTGGGCACGATGGGTATGATATAAAAGTTAATTTACATCTTGATAAATTTGAATATGAAGATGATATAAACGTTTTTGGTGGTTTGTCGTATGGTGGTAACGTAAATGTTAAAAAGAAAATGGAAGATATATCGGTTGTTGGACGTTTGGGTTTAGATTTAATTTCTTTTGATGCAGATAACGTTTATAACAATAATGATGTGAAAAATAATCCGTTTGGATATGCGTTATACGGCGGAATTGACGGCATACACGATTTTAATGTTTTTGATGATTTAACTATTGCGCCTTTTGTAGGCATGGTATTTCAACGATTTAATGTAATGGATTTTTCTGAAAATGATGTTAGTTTACGTGGTGGTGGAATGTTGAAATATAATTTTGTGGTTGATGGCATTAAATACGAATATGGTGGATTAATCGGTGTTATGACGAATGGCGATTTGTTTGCAGATTTCAAAATCGGCTTTGATTCTTTGACCGATAATGCCGGATTGTCGATAAACGTCGGCGCATATAATGATGAACGTTCTATGGCATATCGCGCATCAATAAATGCAAAAATGTTATTCTGATTTTATTATTTCCCCGTGCAGGCATGATTTATTTGCGTCAATAATTTTTATTTTTTGCATAGATGCGATTTTCTGGTCGGGTTTTGCAACAATGCATTGTTGCATATATGGGGTTCGGAAAACCAAGTTTTTGCCTGTTTTGTCCGCGCTTTCGTATAAACAAAGCATTTCAGCACCGATGCAGGACATATTAAATTCGCGTTGATTTTCATTTAATTGCGCATCCAGTTTTTGTAGGCGTACAGATTTTATTTGTTCGCTGATTTGATTTTTCATTAATGCAGCCGCCGTATGTGGACGTGGAGAATATTTAAATGAATACGAATTTATATACTTTATTTCGCGCGCTATACGTAATGTTTCTGCGAAATCTTCGTCGGTTTCATCAGGAAACCCAACAATAAAATCTGATGAAATTTGAATGTCTGGGCGCACGCGTTTTAATTTTTCAACGATTGTTTTATATGCATTCAAATCATCAGGTCGATTCATTAATTTTAATATACGCGGAGATCCGCTTTGTATCGGCATATTCAAAAATGGTAATAGTTTTTTTTCTGTTCCAAAAATTTCAATCAAATCATCTGTCATTTCTGTTGGGTAACTGGATGTGAAGCGTATGCGTTGGATTTCGGGCAATTGCGCCGCCGCACGAATTAAATCAGACAAACGATATGTCGTTCCGTTTTCATCTATGTATTGATATCCGTTCACATTTTGCCCAAGAAAACAAATTTCAATTGCGCCTGTGTTTGCCGCATTGATTGTGTCATTTATAACATCATTAAATGGACGAGATATTTCACGACCGCGTGTATATGGCACAATGCAATAGGTGCAACAATGATTACAGCCTTCTTGGACTGGTATATATGCGACCAAAGGCGTTTGTGTCATTTGTGGTAATTCATCAAATTTTTCAAGACCGCCCAAATCGATGTTTAACAATTTTGTGTCGGGATTATCAATAATTTCAGGCAATTTATGATAACTTTGTGGCCCCAAAACAAAATTTAATTCGGGAATTCTCTTAAATGCGTCGGCGCCACTTTCACGCGCAACACAACCAACAATCCCGAACAGGGCAGATTCTTTTTTTGCACGACGTATGCGTCCTAATGCAGAATAAACTTTGTTGGTTGCCTTTTCACGAACCGCACATGTGTTAAGAATGATTAAATCAGCGTCCGCCACATTATCTGTTTCAACCATACCGCGTGTTTTTAACATAGCGGCAATTCGTTGGCCGTCATAGACGTTCATTTGGCAACCAAAGGTTTGTATAAAAAATTTCTGCATTTTTGTTTTTTTTATTTAGTGTTTGTACGGGTTAATGCGCATGCAAAAATCATTTCGTTTTTGTTTTGTGTGACAGTGTGTTGTAATGCATTCGCATATAAATTAAGTGGTGATTTTTTTATTTCTATTTTTTCTTCGACATTATCGTGAATTTCTGAAAAATCAGAAATATCTATTGTTTGATAGGCTTGTTTTTCAAGGCGTGCCGCTTTGCGAGCAGCAGTTTTTGTTTTATCAAATCTTTTACGTGTCGATGTCAAAGAATGTCCATCAAAAGCCATAGGCATTTCAATTTTATAATCAATATTTACATTTAATACTAAATAAAAGTCTTTTGCGATTTTTTTATTATTTTTCAACAAACGTGTGTTTTTGCGTAACATAATTGTTTTTTTTGCATGTGCATTTGGTTGCATTTTTTGTTTGTATGCAGCATAAGGCGCTTTAACATTTAATCCTTGGGCGGATTTTAATGTGTATTGTGAACCAGTGATTGCGTTATGTTCTAATTGTAAAGTTTGCATTTTTTCCCTTTTTATTTATGTTTTGTTCTATTAAATAAATATTGTTTGTTTTGTTGATTAATATTATTAAATTGTTTTATAGCGCGCACATGTGATTTGTTCATGCGTCCGTTTTTTTTGTTTATATGCGAATAGGGCGGTATATATCGTATTTCTGGTAATACCACTGGTGGGTTTAGCCGAAATGTTCTGATTAATTTATTTATTTTTTCAATATCTTCTTCGTTTACCAAAGTATTTGATGCCAAGGTTTCTGCTATCTCTGCAACCGTCAGACCAGATTTTTCTTTCGGGTTCGCAATTATGATAGATATTTCTGGGATGTTCGTCATAAGGTGCATACGAAACAATTCTGCGTTTTCCATAGATGGGCCCGCGCCAACTATAATCTTTGGGTCTTTTATATCGTTTTCGTCCAAATATAGGCGCAAATCTTCTGCGGCTTTCTCTATTTGTACAGGTTCGCAATCACGTGGAATAAGAACAACAATGTCGTGCATCGATTACCCTAATTTTTGTTTTAATAAATCACTTACCATCGCTGGGTTTGCCTGACCATGTGTCGCCTTCATCACGTTGCCGACAAAGAATCCCAATAATCCGACCTTACCCGATTTATATTGCTCAACCTGAGACGGGTTGTTCGCGATAACTTCGTCCACAGCCGATTCGATTGCAGATGTATCTGTAATTTGTTTCATGCCGTATTTATCTGCGATTTCATGAATTGTGCCGCGTTCGCCGTCTAACATTTTGATAAATATATCTTTGGCCTGTTTCCCATTGATTTCATTCGATGCAATCATATCAACCATTTCAGCCAAATTTGCCGGTGTAATAATACGCGGTGCATCTGGGTCGGTATTTTCAGTAATTTTATTTTCAATATCGATATTTTCAGGATGTGCGAATAATTCAGAAATCAGCCAGTTCGCGACAGGTTTTGCGCGTTTTACATTGCCGTCAACTGCGGTGTCATACCATTTTGAAATGTCTGTCGTTTCGGTTAAACGTGCGGCGTCGTATTCAGATAATCCATATTCATTGATATAACGTGCGCGCGTTGTAGCCGGTAATTCAGGCATTGTTTTACGAATGCGTTCGATGTCGTCGTCGCTGATTTCCAATTCCAATAAATCAGGATCTGGGAAATAGCGATAATCAAGAGCGTCTTCTTTGCTGCGCAATACGGATGTTGTGCCGTCGCCTTGGTTATAACGCATAGTATTGCGTTCGATTGTTCCGCCGTTTTCAAGTATCTCAATTTGACGGCGCGCTTCGTATTCAATGGCGGTTTTAATAAATTTAAAAGACACCATGTTTTTGATTTCGCAACGTTCGTTAAAATATTTTGCACCAACTGGACGCACAGAAACATTGACATCGGCGCGCATAGAGCCTTCTTCCATGTTTGCCTTTGATACGCCCAGTGCGCGTGCGATTTCGCGTATTTCACGCAAATATTTTTCCGCTTCGTCTGGGGACGTTATATATGAATTGTTTTCAGGATTTTTAACATCTAAAAATGTCACGATTTCAAGCAATGTTACCCCAGTGCGATTATAATCCGCCATTGATTTTGTAGGATGCATGTCGTGTTTTAATTTCCCTGCGTCTTGTTCCAAATGGGCGCGTTCAATTAAAATCTTTTTAGGATTCCCATCATCGCCGATAATTTCAACCCAACCGCGGCCAACAACTGGTGGTTCTTCGGCAGGCTGAGAAATCTGGTATCCTTGGGGCAGGTCAGGGTAAAAATATTGTTTGCGGGCAAAACGGCTGTGTCTGGAAATTTCAGCGTTTATTCCAAGGCCGAATTTAATCGCCTGTTCAACGCAATATTTGTTTAATACTGGCAACATTCCAGGCATCGCAACGTCAACCATACATGCCTGAGTATTCGGGGCAACCGTCGGATTGTAGTCAGCAGATGCGCCGCTGAAAATTTTACTATTGGACAAGACTTCGATATGTGTTTCCAGTCCGATTACTATTTCCCAATCTGTTGTTTTGCCTTTGATTGTAAACATTTTTATTTTTCCTTGCTTTTTGTTTTTTTATACTTTATTATGTGTCCCACGGATGGCCAGATAGCTCAGTTGGTAGAGCAAGGGACTGAAAATCCCTGTGTCAGTGGTTCGATTCCACTTCTGGCCACCATTTTTTTATTGCAGAATTTTTCCGATATAGAATCAATGTACGCAAAAATCCCACTACTCAGTGGTTCGATTCCACTTCTGGCCACCATTTTTTTATTGCCAAATTTTCTCGACATTATTTATTCACCCATGATTACTGTTGGACGATTGTCAACGTTCGCAGCGGTTTCAATGTGTTTTGCCAATTGTAAAACACGCATATCGTCGAAACGACGTCCGACAACTTGCATACCTAATGGCAATCCGTTTGATGCCAATCCACATGGAACGGATACAGCCGGAACCCCCGCCAGATTCATCGCGACAGTGAACAAATCAAGTGCATAATATTCAAGTGGCGTCAAATCAGAATCCAATGGCAGGGCTGTATTTGCACCAGATGGGCAAACAATTAAATCACATTTATCAAATGCATTGTTAAATGCATCTGATATCATACGACGAACACGTGCAGCCTGCATAAAATAAACTTCATATGATTCAGATGACAAAACCGCGGTGCCAATCAACATACGGCATTGGACTTCTGTGCCAAAACCTGCAGCGCGTGTTTTTTTGTATGTGTCTTCTAAATCAACACCTTCGACGCGCAGGCCGTATCTCATACCGTCATATCGCGCCAGATTTGATGACGCTTCGGCTGGGGCGATAATATAGTATGCTGCCAATGCATCCAAAACGTTTGGAATAGAAACTTCTACTATTTCGGCACCCATAGATTTTAAATCGCTGACGCGTTGTTCAAATAGTTTTTTCATGTCTTCGGAAATTTGAACTGAATTAAATTCTTTGATAACGCCGATGCGCAGTTTTTTGCCATCGCCCAATATTGGTTGTAATTCGCCATCAATGTCGAATTTTGCGTTTGGTGCAGATGTTGAATCTTTGGCATCGTGTCCCGCCATAACCGATAATAACAATGCCGCATCATCGACAGTGCGCGCAATTGGGCCAGGTGTGTCAAGACTGGATGCGAATGCTACACAGCCCCAACGTGAACACAAACCATAGGTTGGTTTAACGCCAACCAATCCTGTTATTGAACATGGAAAACGAATCGAACCGCCAGTATCTGTACCTGTTGCACCCATTGCCATTCCAGATGCGACCGCAGATGTTGAACCACCTGATGAACCGCCGGCGGTCAATTTATGTTCGCGTTGCCATGGATTGACAGGTGCGCCGAAATAAGATGTTTTAGAAAATGTTCCCATCGCGAATTCATCAAGATTTGATTTACCCAACAACACAGAACCCGCATCAATAAATTTTTGTGAAATTGTGGATTCGTATTCAGGAACAAAATTTTCGAGCATTCTTGACGCCGCAGTTGTGCGAATACCACGTGTTGCGAACAAATCTTTCATCGCGATTGGAATGCCGTCCAATGGACGCGCAGTACCATTTGCAATGCGTTCGGCCGCCGCAGTCGCGTCATTCAGCGCACGTTCGCGCGTGACAGTAATATACGCGTTTAATTCAGGATTATATTTTTCAATCCTGTCTAAATGCGCCTGCATCAATTCCAAAGCGCCGATTTCGCGCGATTTCAATTTCTTTAATGCGTCAATTATGGTCAGGTTTATCATATTTGTTTTCCTATCTTTCTGTATCTTTGTATTTATCAGCAAACAATTTCTTATCTTTGAATTTGTTCCAATAAAATACCGTTTGTATAACATGGTGCAGACACGCACACCTTAGAATTTATAGGGTGCGAAAAACGGTTGTTGTTAAAATTACGAACCACCGCAACCTTTGGGTTAACATTGGATTTAACACCATAAATTTCCAACTGGTATTTTGCGTGTTCTGTATCGCATTGTTGATAATTTTCGTTAAGTGGTGACACAGATATTTGATCTTTGACAATGTATTGCATAATTTAATATTCCTCAATTTTTATTTAGTAAATGTAATTTGCTTGTTATTTGTGTGATGGTATTTTTAATCGCCATCCATAACCTTTGGCACTGCGAAATAGCCACGTGATACGCCGGCTTTGTCCGGATCGTTTGCAAGAATTGCGTCACGCATATTTGGTTCAGTGACAACGTCGTCGCGTAATGGCAATTTATGTTCGGCCGGTGATAACATTGGTTTAACGCCGGTTGTATCGATTTTTTGTAATTTATCCAACCATTCAACAACGGAATCAATGTTCATGGATTCTAGTTGTTCATCAGATATTTCAATTTTGATTAAATTTGCAAATTTTTTTAATTGTTGCTTGCTAAATGCCATTTTGAATCCTATTATTTTTGTAGTAAAGGCAATTATACAATGAATTTTAATAATTACAAGGATTTTCCGCGCGTTGGGCGCATTATTGGTTTGGATTGGGGACTGCGCAGATGCGGCGTTGCTGTGTCTGATGAAACGCGTGATTTTGTTTTTGTGCGCCCCCAAATAGATGTTAAATCACAATCTGAATTGGTGGGGGCTGTTTTGGACTTGATACAGGAAGAGGGCGCGGTCGGTGTTGTTATTGGATTGCCGGTGTATTCGGACGGTTCTGATTCAGATACTACCAAAATGGTTCGTGATTTTACAGAATCTTTGGCGGCGCAAATAAATCTGCCAATTTTGTTTGTCGAAGAAAATCTGACAAGTTTGGCGGCGCAACAAGATATGGGTAAAACAAACGTCGCAAAAATCAAGGCAGAATTGGATTCTTTGGCGGCGCGTGTTATTTTGGAAAACGCAATAAGCCTTTTGCGGCGAAATTAATCACTTTGTGTTTCGTCTGGGATTTTACCATCTGCGGACAATAATGTCGCAATCCAACGTGTTGATTCGAATTGCGCGGTTGTCACGTATAGCGCGACCAATATAGGCACACTAAAGAACATTCCGGCCGGTCCCCACAACATTCCCCAAAATACCAAATTAATAAGAATGGCCAGTGACGATAGGTTTAATGTTCGACCTGTGATTTTCGGATCCAATATGTTCCCGAACACCGTTTCTACGAACACCAAAGCGATTGTTGTGAATACTGGAACATGCCATGTGTCGTGACTGATTAACGCATATGCAATCGGCAACGCGCATGCCAAAATCGAACCGATTGTTGGGATATAGTTCAACAAGAAAAGGATAAATGCCCAAACGCTGGCGTATTCCAGACCTATAATTTTTAACAATATGTATGATGTGACGCCTGTGGCGGCAGAAATCGCCGTTTTGGTGAATAAAAACTTTTTCATATTTTCATCAATGCTGGTCAAAATATAGCGTAATTTTTTTGCTTTGATTTTTGATAATGGTAATGAATCAATTTTTTTCGCAAAAGCTTTCTGTTCAATGAACATAAATATTAAATATATAATGACCATTCCGGTTGATGTCGCCAATCCAGCAAGAGATGAACCAATAATGCTGGCAATTTGGGGCAGGTTTGGAACCAGATTTATATCAAAACCAATTCCAATTTTATTCGATATGAATTGTGAAAATACTAATAATTTTTGCTGTAACACAGGGGTTGCATTGTATAATTCCCATAACATAGGTTTTATTTGTGTTGCAAATAGATACAAAAACAGCCCCACTGTTAATACAGACAATATCTTTGATAACCAATCATAGGCAACGCTTAAATGTTTATATGAACACGCATTGTCCCGATAACATGGCATAATACGTCTATAATACGCAGCGATAGCGTTCATTAAATACCACAAAAATGTTGCGACCAACAGTGGAATAAAAAGTGAACGACCAATCCACAGACAAAATATTATTGCCAAAACAGTTATCACATTATGCATTTTCAAAAGCCCCTGATTTTTTCGTTTTAACGTAACAACATACGCAACAGTGCGATAAGCAAGATTGCGACGTTGATGCCTACGGCAACCCAAGCATAATTTTGGTTTATGGTTTTCATAAATTTGTTTTTATATTTCAAATTCCATAATGCATAGATTACAAGTAATCCACCCGTCAGCAATAATGACAAAATCCCAGAAAACAGATTATTCAACAAAACAAAGAGCAAGAACATGAACAAAGTATTTGTTGCGTTTGCCACAACCCATTTGTTGAATTTTGCATACCATTTTGATTTGATTGTCAGATTAGAATTACGTTTAGAATCTGGAATCAAATACCCTGGTGTCCACGCCAACAGAAACGCAAATGGCATAGTTGCGATAACCATTTTCTTTGATATGCCGATTTGTGTTGCGCGTTTATATTTTGCGTAAATATTAGATACTGTGACGCCAAACACATAGAGGTATAGCAATACTGCAAAAATACCAATAACCCACAAAGTCACAGGATGATATGCGTAAAGCCACATAAATCTATACTGCAATATGCGCGCGTCATATCCCACAGCGAACAATGTAATAATTGGAATCAATATAGTAATTAAACTGCACCCGTTTGTTATCGCGATAAAATCGTCGCGATACATATCGTTATGTGGCAATTTTTTTATCATATAATATATTGTCCAACAGAAAGCGATGACCAATAAAAATACCAATGGTGTCGTTGCAGATATATTAAACACTGCGGATATTACCGAATACAAAAATGTTATCAGAACCGATACAGTGAAAGATAACAGGGCAAACATAACTGGTTTATCAAACAGCCATGCGCGCAAAGAATTGTTCTTTGCTTTGATCGTTTTTGCGCCCGTTGTCCGCGTTTTTACAGATTTTTTAATTTGTTTTTTTGCTGGCATAATTTTCATCCTTTGGTTATAGGGTTACTATTATTCTATCACAATTCGTCCATCATTCAAAGTGGTTGTTTCAGATACATCAATTTTCGACGAAAAACCATTTTGATGTGAAATGAACAAAAATGTCGTGTTCGGCATATTGTTTATTACGTCAATAATTTGCTGTTGAACATCGGCATCGGCCCCCGAATCCGGTTCGTCCAAAATAGCGAGTTTTGGATTGGTTAAAATCAATCGTAATAACATAATGCGTTTGCGTTCGCCACCTGAAAAACCGACGTTTATGCAACGGTTAAGCCATTCTTTGGGTATGTGTAATTGTTCGCGTGCCGCTTCTAATTTTTCAAGGAATTCACCCATGGATAAATCTTGGGCTGAATCAAAATGTTTGTGTGCAATCATTGAATGTTTTAAGAAACTTAAAATCGTCAGCCCAGGGATTTCAGGTACATTTTGTGCGCCCAAAAAAATGCCCATCAATGCACGCGTTGTTGTGTTTTCTTTTGTTATATCAATTCCATTGAATAATATTTTACCACTATCGATTGTATACATCGGGTTTCCAGCGATAACGTTCACCAATGTTGATTTTCCAGAACCGTTATGTCCGGCAATTCTATGGCGGGCGCCGTCATGCACAACCATATTTATATCGGTCAATAATGGTTTTTTATCTAGTGATACACAAAGATTTTTTATTTCTAACATTTTATTTATTCTTTTTTTAATGCCATTTGTATAAGTTGTTTTGATTCTACCAAAAATTCCATTGGTAATCTGGATATTATGGGCGATGCCATGGAACCGACAATCAAAGCGATTGCGTCGTCTGTATCAATACCGCTTTGTTCCAGATAGAGCAGGGCGTCTGCATCGATTGCACCGGTTGTCGCTTCGTGGGATTGTTCGTTCGTCGCGTTGTTATGCACAACGGTTGGTATCGTATTCGCGGTCGCAGAATTTCCGATGATACGACTATCACATTTACAGGCGTTTTTGCCGTTGTGACCGGAAAATAAAACCAGACTACGAAACGTTTGACGCGAATGACCAGTTGCCACACCGTATGAAACAATATTTGATTTGGTGTTGTCACCCAAATGAATCATTTTTGTTCCTGTGTCCGCCTGTTGCGTGCCGCGCGTAATTGACAGAGAATAAAAATCACTATGCGAATTATCTCCCTCTAAAATTGTTGATGGATATTTCCATGTTGCACTGGATCCTATCTCAATCTGTGTCCAATCCAATCCGGCATTGTTAAAGCATTTTCCACGTTTTGTAACGAAATTTAATATGCCATTTTGTGTTTTGTCAAAATCGTTGTATACGGCGGAATCGCCCGCATACCAATTTTGCACAGTCGCATATTTTACATGCGCATTATCGTGAACAATTATTTCAACAACACCGCTATGTAATTGATGGTTAGGGCGGCGGGGTGCGCTGCATCCTTCCATGTACGATAAAGTTGCACCCGCGTCAGCGACAATCAGTGTTCGTTCAAATTGGCCGATTTTTGCAGTTTCTATGCGAAAATAACTGGCCAAATCAATCGGACATTTTGTATCTTTTGGAACATAGACAAATGTTCCGTCTGAAAAAACAGCGGCGTTCAATGCGGCGAAAAAATTATCGTTATTTGGAACTACAGACCCCAGATATTTGCGAACCAAATCAGGATATTGTTTGACCGCTTCGGATAATGGTAAAAATATTATGCCCAATCTTTTTAATTCGTCGGTGTATGACGTATGCACGGATTTGCTATCAATCACAGTATCTGTGGCCATTCCCAAAAGGGCGCGCTGTTCAGATTCGGGCAATCCCATTTTTTCATACGTTGATTTTAATTCAGAATTATCAATTACTTTTTGTTCATTGTAATAATTCAGAGAATCATAATCTATTACATCATAGTTGATTTCAGCCCAATGTGGTTCAACCATTTTCTGCCATTTATGAAACGCGTCAATTCGCCATGCCAATAACCATTCTGGTTCATGACGCTTTTTTGATATTTCGCGAATAAGTTTTTCGTTCAAATGTTTCATTTATCAGTTGTTGCCAATGCTTGGGCCTGAGCAAAAAATGTCAAAGATTGCCCCAATAGGCCGTCAGTGAAAGTTGTTGCCAATATTCCATCAGAATCATTTGTTGCCATATGTTGTAAAAACATGTTTGCGCGGTTCAGGTAATGTGTAATGTTACGCGCGATATTTGAATCCAATTTTATTGCGCGGCGCAATTTTTCCAGAACAAATGGATTTTTTGCGTATTCATCCATAATTCCGCCCAATGCGCGCCACAACGGGTGTTCAGATGTTGCACGCGGCATAACGTCCATTGATGCCATTATTGGAATTAAATCTTGCAATAAATCTTGGTAGATTATTTCAGCCTTGTCAGTTGTGTCGTTCACAGAGATTCTGTTTTTCAATATATTTTGAATTTTCACAATCAAATTGTATTGGTGAACCAGTGTTTTTGACATTTCGTTTGAACGCTTGTTCAAAATGATTGCAAACAAAATTCCGACGCAGCCGAACAATGTGGACGCGGAAACCAGAATTAAAATAATCGTATTTTCCATGTTTTTACCTGTTTTTTGTATTCTTTCGGGTTTTAGTATAACATGTTTTATCGATTCGTGCGATTTTATCTTGCATGTTTTTTTAATTTTATTTTTTTATTAAAAATGTGTGTTTTATGTCTTGCACTGATTCGGTCAAATTGATATAATTGAATAATAATAGATGAAAGGAAAGAATATGTTACATAGATTTTATTTCGCATTTTTGGCGGTTTTGGTGTCTGGCGTTGCCTTTGGGGCGGATTTGCCACAACAGGTTGTTACGTCAGAGGTGTTCTATGATTACGACCAGCAAGAACAAGATAACACCGTTCGTGAAGAAACCGTCGTTGAACAACGTTATGAAAACGCGAATTATTACGAACCAACAAATGTGACGTATGTTGAACAACAGCCTGTGCCGATTTGGCCGATTGCTGGGACCGATGCGGATTTCAAAATCGCGTGTGATAGTGGTGAATGTCCCGATGGTGAATTAAAGATTGTTTCAAAAATTGGTTCGGGTTTGGTTATTGAAAATAACATAAACATGGCGGGTTCTGCGATTGGAACTGGCTGGTCTGGGGGGGCGAATATTTATAATGGCCAACAAATTCCAGCTGGGTTTGATTATGAATGTGTGAATGATGCTGAAATGCCATTGTTGCAACGTGAAATGATGGAAGATGATGGCGGAACTGTTTTGTCTATGTCACGCAGCCCGCGCAGAATTTGCAATAAACGGCCTGATTCTTATATCGCGTTTGCGGAACGCGCGGGTTTTGTTGCTGAAAAGCCGGCCCAAGATAGCGTTGTTAAAGACGGTGCAAATGTTATCATTAACGTGAACGAAGATGTTGATGATGCTGCGCCTGCGTTCGTTGAAAACGAAGTTCGTTCATGGGTTGTTGCGTCGGGCCAGACTTTGCAGGAAGTTTTAAGAAATTGGTGTGACAAAGAAGGTTGGGATTTGGTTTGGACAACACCACGTGAATATCCGATAGAGGCCAGTGCTGTATTTAAGGGGCGTTTTGTAGATGTTGCGTCTGCGCTGGTTCGTAATTTTGAACGTGCGATGCCTGCACCGTATGCGAAATTTTACAAAGGAAATCGGGTTTTGGTCATATCGACCATAGAATAAATTTTTTGGGACAAGAGTCGTAGGAGATAAAATATGACAAATCGTTTATATGTTTGTTTTGTGGGATTGATGGCCATGATGACTGTGGCGGGGTGTACGTTGCATGAATCGGCCAAGGTGTCTGCGGCTGTGGACCAGAGTTTTGTGAATGCGTATGAAGCGTTCGAAAAATCAAAACACCCAACGGCAAATGTCGCCAGTAATGATACTGTATCTATGTCAGAAGGTGTTTGGTTGGGTAATAAATCAACACTTTTGGAACATAAAAACAATTTGCCATCAAAATATGAAACAGATACAGGGGTGACTATTTTATTAAATACGCCTGTGACGTTACAGGTTTTGGCAAATGACATAAATTCTATTACTGGGATTCCGGTAAAAATAGATAGTCAGGTTGATGCTGAAAAATTAAAGAGAACTGTGGACGTTGCATATACCGGTAAATTGTCTGGGTTGTTGTCTCAAATTGCGACAGATTTAGATTTGTTATGGTATTATGAAAACGGATCAATCGTTTTCTATGAAACAGAAACGCGTACATATACTTTATATGCGTTGGGGACAGATGTTGAATATAATTCATCTGTATCGTCAGATGACGGCAGTAATATCGCATTGCGTTCGTCATTAAATGAATGGGACGAAATCGAACAAACGATTACATCTATTATAAATGGTGCAAGAAACGCACAATTTACTGTGTCACGTAGTTTGGGAACAATCACTGTGACGGCGGCGCCATCTATATTGACCCGTGTAGCGAGTTATATCGAAAGACAAAATAAACGCTTGTCGCAATTGGTGACGATAGATGTCAAAGTGTTACAGGTTTCGTTGTCTAATGAATCTGCTTTTGGGTTGAATTTGGCGGCGGCGGTAAATTCTGCGTCGGGCTTGAATATCGTTGCCACCCCCAGTACGCCAACTATAACAGGTGCCAGCACGATGAATGTCGCGGTGTTGTCTAATAAAGCAGCCGAAGTGACCAGCATTGGTGCAGAAGGTGGAATCGCAGGAACATATTATTCCGAAGACCAGATTCGTAACGGTTCTATGGCACGTTTGGCGGGGTCGAATGCTTTGATTCAGGCTTTGGCAAAGCAGGGCAAGGTTTCATTGGTGACAAATGTTGGTGTGACGACACGTAATAATCGTGTTGCGCCTGTGACAAATACCAAGACCACAGGATACATCAAACGTTTGGAATCTCGTAATTTCACGACGGTTGAATCCAGTACGGTTGACCAAGACGAATTAGAAACTGGATTTTCAATGCAATTGTTGCCGAATGTTTTAGAAAACGGCAAAATATTGTTGTTGTTCAAAATGTCTGTGCGTGAATTGTTAAAGATGGATACCCAGGTTATTGGTGGGGACGACGGCTTCACATTACAATTGCCAGAAGTAGAAGAACGTTCGTTCATGCAGGAAGTCATTATGGAATCTGGCCAGATGTTGGTTGTGTCTGGGTTTGAAAAGCAGAGCAATAATGATACACGTTATGGTTTGGGTGATGCGGACTTTATGGCGTTGTCTGGGTCGCGTGATACCAAGGCGTCGCGTGAAGTTTTGGTTGTTATCTTGACGCCTCAGGTTTTGGTCAGCCCGATGGACGCGGAACGCAATATCCAACAACATTGGGGTGCGCCATTGGATTAATAAAAAATGGTTTATAACGACAACCGCCCGATTGGGCGGTTGCTTTTTTGTCCTTGTTTTAATTTTTGAAAAATGATAAAATATCATCGTCGCAGAGAGTTTTTGCGATGGGGTGTAGCTGCCCGATTAAGTCGCGCCAGAGATGACGTTAAAATCTCCAACATATGGTTGGAGGGTTGCCGAATAAATTGAATAAGGCACACAATTTCGACTTAAATTGTAGCTAACCTCCAACCACCTTTACTTATGGGGTGGTTGTTCTTTTGTTAATTCCCCTCCACGGGGGGGCGCTTGCGGCGGGGTGATTCCCCACACAATCGGATAAATAAAGAATAAAGGAGAAAAGACTATGAGAACAATGAAACCGCTATTAACATTAGCAATAATTGCCGCATTGCCGTGCGTGTCAATGGCTGATTACACGTATAACTATGTAAGTAGTCCAGCACTTGTGCCACAAAATGGAACTGTGACAATGGCTAGTTATAACGGACCTTATACAACCGCAACCATAACAAACGCTGATGCGGAACATATCGCCACAACCGCATATGTCAAGGGCGCATATAATGACACGATTGCTGGATTGAATCAGAAACAAGATCTACTTTTTGTTGATGGAGATGAGTTTGTTTTTGTCGACAATGAGGTATACGGCGGTACTTATTTTGTAAATATTCTCGCTGGGGAAGAGGATTTTGAATTGACCGATAGAAACTTAGTATCTGGCGCTGCTGTGCAGGCCGGTATCAAAAGTCAACGGGTTAAAATCTATACGACGTGGGATGATGACAGGGATTCGGTTAATATTCCATTGGAAACAGTGTTACCCGAAGATTAATTTTGAATCCAATAAAAAAACACCCAATCGGGTGTTTTTTATTTGATAAACAACATATTGTTATGCAATCTTAGCAACTTTCTTGGCCAGACGTGCAACCTTACGCGAAGCAGCCTTTTTCGGCATTGTTTTGCCGGCCGCTTTCATAATCTTGCTTTCTGCGGCGCGTGTTGCAGCAACGGCGGCAGCCTTGTCCCCAGATTCAATGGCGGTCAATGCTTTCTTGGTCGCGGTTTTCACAGCACTGCGGCGTGCAGTATTGATTGCATTCTTTTTCGCAGTTACTAAAATTCTTTTATCACATGATTTATGGTTTGCCACTTTATTTTCCTTTTATTTTATTCAGGTTTCTGTTATTTTATAAGAAACAAACATAAAATCAAGGAAAAATAATATGATATATATAATATGTATAATAATCTCTTATTTATTGGGTTCAATTCCGTTCGGAATAATTGTCGCTAAAGTGTTTAAGAATATTAATCTGCGTAAGGTCGGCAGTGGCAACATCGGTGCAACCAATGTGATGCGCGTTGGGGGATTGCGATTGGCAGGGCTGGTCTGGATTCTGGATATGGCCAAAGCGATTGTTGCGGTTTTGCTGGGGCGGTATGTCGGCGGTGTCGCGTTTTCTGTATGGTGCGGTTTTGCTGCAATTGTTGGGCATTGTTTCCCGATATGGCTGAAATTTCATGGGGGCAAGGGTGTTTCAGCTTTGTTCGGAATATTTTTAGCGGTTAATCCGATTTTGTTTGTTGCATGTGGAATTGAATGGTTGTTGGTTGCGCTGTCGTCGGGGTATTCGTCGTTGGGGGCATTGGTTGTTTTTTGTTTGATTCCGATATTTGGTTTTTTGATGGGGGTTA
Source organism: uncultured Alphaproteobacteria bacterium (assembly GCA_947305255.1). Taxonomy (GTDB): domain Bacteria; phylum Pseudomonadota; class Alphaproteobacteria; order Rs-D84; family Rs-D84; genus Enterousia. The sequence goes on along the minus strand of CAMZDE010000001.1, from coordinate 29,792 downwards.
ATGTTGGGTTTGCCTTTGTTGCGATAGCGTTGTTATGTCTGATTCGGCATCGGGAAAACATTTTGCGTCTGATTCGGGGCCAAGAATCAAAAATAGAGTGGAAATGGAAAAAATAAAATCTTTGATAAGATATTTATTTGTTTTTTTCTCTATTTTGTGATATAATATAGCACATAAAGAGAGGATTGTTTCATGAAACGTTTTATGTATATGTTTGTTCTGACTTTCGCTGCGATGAATGCGTATGGTGCGCAATCTGGGCGTCCGGCAATGTCTAATAAGATTATGTCTGCGCCACGTTATACGGCATCGATAAACCAATTAAATGGTATGGTGGCGGCGAATAATGCGGTCGTGGTGGACAAAACGTCTGCAAATAGTAACGGGACAGAACCAACAGATGTGATGGCCACAGAAGAAAAAGTCGATATGCGTGAGGCGGAAAGAAACGCATGTATCAGCAATAATATCGGCGTTGGAAATACTTTCGTTTGGGCATCACGTTATAGCAATACTTCTAACTATGCCAGCATGGTCGAAGATCTTGTAAATCCGGAAAACAATGTTTGCTTTGTTCGTGTCGATTTCAAATCAGATGACGAATCGCGGATTTCTGTGTCGGATATAAAGCCTAGATATTTTATGTGGGGCGAAGAAATCGAATGTGGCAGTTGGGCCGACAAAGCCGAACTTGAAAAACGTATATTAGATGCCAAAAAGGGTAATCGTATCGCCGGAATCGTTGCGTCGTCTATTGGTGGTGCCGGTATCGGTGTTGGTGCGATGGAATTGTTCGGTAACCGGTTAATCGGCGGCAAAGTCGAAGGGCAAAAAGATAAAAGTCTGGACGAAATCGATGTGTACAGATCACAATTGTTGACTTTGAAAGAAAAAGGTCTGACACAACAATATAACGAATACGTCAAAAGTTTGAAACTTATCAAGAAAGCGTGTGATAGTAATAACAACAATATCGAAGATTTCGATTGCTATACATATGCGCGTTTGTTGGACGAATTCGGAAAGTAAGATTTTGTAATTTTTTACTTCAAGAAGATTGTAGATTTGTTCTACAATCTTTTTGTTATGGATATGTTATTACAAAAACTTTTGATATTGCGATCTTCGGGGATAGGGCCAGTAAAATACAACAAATTGATTGCGGAATATGGCGATGTTTGCGCGGCGGTCGATTCGTTAAATTTAGGACATGATTTTATTGATTCTGTGCGGCGCGAAATGGATGTGGCAAATGATATGGGGATAACATATATATCTGATGAAGATGCGCGGTATCCCATTAATTTGCGCGCGGTTAAAAATCATCCGCCAATTATTTCGGCGCGTGGGAATTTGGACACGTTAAATAAAAAAATGGTGTCAATGGTTGGAACACGACATTCGACTGCAACGGGTATGGATTTTATGTCTAATTTGGCATACGAATTTGCAGAACATAATTTTGCAGTTGTATCTGGAATGGCGATGGGAACCGATTCGGCCGCGCATATGGGGGCTTTGAAATCGGGTGGCGATTCGCAGACTGTGGCGGTGTTGGCGGGTGGTGTTGATTATATATGGCCGTTGGAAAACGAATCGCTGTATTATGAAATTTTAGATAGGGGTGTTGTAATCAGTGAAATGCCTGTTGGGACAACGCCGGTGGCTAGTAATTTTATACAGCGAAATCATTGGGTTGCGGCGTTGGCAGATTTGTTGGTTATCGGTGAAGCAGACAAAAATTCAGGCAGTATGTCAACTGCACGATTCGCATTGGATTACGGAAAACAAGTGTTTGCGATACCAGGGCATCCGTCTGATCCGCGAAGCGCGGGGCCAAATTCATTAATAAAAAATGGTCTGGCGACACTATGTATGTCATCAAAAGATTTTTTTGAAGACACAAAAGAACAAAATCATAAAAAAAATAATGGGGCCGAAAATGATGTGCTTGATAAAATAGGAATGATTCCGGTCTCTGAATCTGTATTGGCAAACCTTGTCAAAAAAACCGTTCCGGAAATCAAGGCGGATTTAGTAATGTTAGAATTACAAGGTTTGATAAGAAAACAAGATGGTGGTTACGTTTTAAATTGATTTTTTATATGTATATACAGTGTATATACAAAGTGCGAAAATCCAATAAAAAAACGAATCGTTGTCAAAAAATAAATGTTCAAAAATTTTTTAACATTTAGTTGCAAACAGAAATAAATCATATACATTGTTTGATGTATCCAAACGATTGATTTTCATCAATCAAGAAAGTGAAAGAGAAGATAGAAGAGTTTAGAACAAAAACATAAATTCTGGAATTCATAAATGAATTTTAGCGTTTATGCAGGGGTGGTTTTTATACCTATAAATCGAAACTCTTTGAAAACGGAAGGACAAGGAGCAAACATATGCAGTTAGCAATAACAAAACAGAACGTAAATGTAGAATCAATCAAAATGGCGATTGCGTCACAGATAGATTCTGCGGGGTTTGCTGCCTGGGTTATGCCGCTGCAATTTGAAATTGTTGATAATCGTTTGAATTTAATTGCGCACAATCAATTTTCCGCCGACCATGTCAAAAGAAATTATGGAAAAATCATCCAAGACATTGCGGCGGATTTTTCTTTGGAATTAAATATCGCTGTGGCGGCACATGTGAATTTGAATTCTGCAAATGATAATGTTGTTTGTGCATACGCCCCAGAAACAAAAAATATTGTTCAGGCAAAACGTAATGCGTTTGATGATTTTGTTGCCTGTGATGATAATATGTTCGCGGTGGCCGCATGCAAAAAGATTGCTGTTGGTGGGGCATCATTTTCACAACTGTTTATCGCTGGGCCGGCGGGTTGTGGTAAAACATTGTTAGCGAATTGCATTTGTGCGACATCAAACAAACGTGTTGTTATGATGTCGGGTGGACAATTTGTTTCTGATTTTGCACGTGCATTGCGTGATAAAACTATATTTTCATTCAAAGATTATTGCCGCAATTGCGATATGTTCATTTTGGACGATGTTTGTGCGTTGGCCGGCAAACGTGCGACAATGGACGAATTTTTACAGTTGTTGACTGATTTGCGCGCAAATGGAAAATCGGTTGTGTTGACTGCGAACGCTGCACCGAACGCGTTGACTGGGTTCGATAGACGTATGCAATCGCTGTTCGCGTCGGGTTTGGTGGTTGATGTTGTTGCACCGAACGCATATGTTCGTCGCGCTATGTTAAATCGTGCCGGTGTTGATGGAACGGTTGCAGATGAATTATCAAAACAAATTGGTGGCGATGGTCATTTGGTGAATGGCATCATCAGCAAAATTAAAACATATACTGAATTGATGGGTGAAACCGTAGATATGGATGTTGCCGCGCGTTTGTTGGGTGATGTGTTGAATAAAAATAAAACACCAACGATGATGGTAAAATCTATGTGTGAAAAAATGTGTGTTTCATATGATGAAATTTGTGGTAATTCCCGCACACGTCGTTTGGTTCGTGCGCGTCAGATAATGATGGCTGTATTAAAATCTGTTACAAATTTATCGTTGACCGAAATTGGCAACGTATGCGGCGGCCGCGATCATGCAACGGTTGTGTATGCATTGTCACAAATTGAAAATCAAAAGGCGTCGGATTTAATATTGAATGCAGAAATCGCCGATTTAATTAAAGTTTGCAAATAAAACATAACCGCCCGTTTGGGCGGTACTTTTTTTGTCCTTGTTTTAGTTTTTGAAAAATGATAAAATATTTACGTCGGAAAGGGTTTTTCCGATGGGGTATCAAGGCCCGATGTAAGTTCGTCAGGAGAGACGTAAAAACTCCAACCTTAATTTATGGTTGGAGGGCCCGTGAATAATACCATATGGTAAAATAAACGGCACAATTTAAACTACAATTGTCTTGAACCTCCAACCACCCATTTAATCGGGTGGTTGTTTGTTGTTAAAACGAACAAAAGGAGAGAAACAATGACAACGAAACAGCTATTATTAACATTAACAATGATTGCGTCGTCGACGTTTGCTGCAAATGCAGACCCTGTGACGCCGGTCGGGCCGTCCGCGGTGCCGGCAAATGGAACGGCGGTTGTTGCAACTGCACCGGCACCATATGTGACAATCACACCAACGGCGGCCGACGAAACGCATATCGCCACCACTGCGTATGTCAAGGGTGCATACAATGACGCAATTGCGGCGGTGAATAAATTGGACAGTGATAAACAGGGAAAGATTATTAATGACGAAACAGGTAGAGCAATGGAAAATATGGCACTTGGGTCAGTGGCAGGTGACGATATAGTCAGAGAAGTATTTTTAAACGATAATTTGCAGACTAATCTTCTTTCGCGGTTTCTTGTTGCGGGAGATGGGTTGAGTGGGGCTGTAAAAGCTGTGAAAGATTATATCGCTGCGCAACAGGTTGCTGTTTATACAACTTGGGACAGTGATGATATAACCAGTGTCTCTTTGACGAATGGTTTTTAATATTGTATTCGGATTAAAAAAAGGTTGGTGTTAAAACCAACCTTTTTTATCGCTCTTTATGCCGGCGAATTCGGCCAATGCCTTCTTTTGTTTTTCGGTTAATTTTTTGGGTATGACAATTCCGATTTCAATGTATAAATCGCCAAAGCCACCGCGGCCCGTTGGCATACCATGTCCGCGGACACGCAATTTTTCACCAACCTGAGTTCCCGATGGGATTTTTACTGACAATTTTTTATCGTCGATTGTTTCAATTTCTATTTCGCCACCCAAAGTCAGGGTTGCAAAATCAATATCGCGTCGCATTAACAAATCGTTACCGATGCGTTCAAATGTTTTATTTGGACGGATATGGACATCGATATAGAAATCGCCTGCGGGGCCACCGTTCGGGGCCGCTTCGCCCATGCCGGCCATACGCAGGCGCGCGCCGTCCATAATACCGGCGGGAATTTTTACATCCAATGTGCGCTGTTTATTAACCGTGCCGGTGCCGTCACAGGCACTGCATTTTTTATCGATCTGTTTGCCCAATCCATGACAATCAGGGCATGGTGTTTCGACCGCGAAAAATCCCTGACGTGCGTGGACGTATCCTGTGCCACCGCATGTCTTACATGTTGGGGCAGGTTTGCCGTCGGCCGTGCCGTTGCCATTACATTTTTCGCATTTTACCGCACTGGTGAATTTTACAGTATGTGTTGTGCCGAAAAAAGCATCTTTTAAATCGATGACGACTTCGTCCAATAAATCGCGGCCGCGTTGTTGTTGATTCCCGCGCGCGCCGTCGCCAAACCCGCCACCAAATCCAAAACCACGCATGGCTTCGCGTAAAATATCTTCCATTCCGCCCATGTCGCCGCCACCCATATTGAAATGAAATGCGCCGTTGCCAAATGGATTGCCGTTAAAGCCGCCGCCTGCGCTGGCCCCGTTGCCGCCGGCAAATGCCGCGTCACCGAATCGGTCATATGCCGCGCGTTTTTGCGGGTCTTTTAATATATCAAATGCATTGTTAACTTCCTTAAACTTTTCTTCGGCCGCTTTGTCCCCTGGGTTTTTATCAGGGTGATATTTCATAACCAATTTATGATAGGCCTTTTTGATATCGGTGTCTGACGCGTCGCGCGAGACCCCAAGGACTTCATAAGGATTCTTATTCATTTTTTATTCACCAATTTTTTACTTTATGAAGTATATAGTTATATTTGGATAAAAATCAAGTGCGCATGATACTTATATTTTTCCCGTGTTTTGGGTGGGGCGGGGCGATTTTGCCCTTGCACAAAATGGAAAAATGTTATAATAATATGTTGTTAAAATGGGAAAAATATGAATAAATACGATGCGTCTGATATTCAAGTTCTGGAAGGCTTAGAACCCGTACGTTTGCGTCCGGGGATGTATATTGGCGGAACCGATGAAAAGGCATGGCATCATTTGCCGGTCGAAATTATGGATAATTCTATTGACGAAGCGGTCGCCGGTTTTGCAAAGAAAATTGTTGTAAATTTAATCGATTCAAAAACCATAGAAATCACAGATGACGGACGTGGAATTCCGGTTGATGAACATCCTAAATATCCTGGGAAATCCGCGTTAGAGGTTATTTTGACAACCCTGCATTCGGGGGGAAAATTTAATAACAATGTTTATAAAACCAGTGGTGGTTTGCACGGGGTCGGCAGTGCGGTTGTAAATGCACTATCGTCAAATATGGATGTCGTTATTTCGCGCGATGGATACGAATGGCACCAGACTTTTTCACGCGGTAAAACAACCAGTCCTATTGAGCGCGGCGCGGCGACCAAGGCGCATGGAACAAAAATCAGATTTACATTAGATGATGAAATCTTTGGCGAAAGCGCTGTGTTTAAGCCGATTAAGATTTATCGTATGGCGCGGGCGAAATCGTTTCTGTCACGTGGGGTAAAGATTGAATGGCATTGTAATCCGGCACTATTGACCGAAGATATGAATATCGAAGCGGACAAAGTGTTTTACTATCCGAACGGTGTTGCAGATTTTGTCGCGGAAAAGACGGATTCTAAGCCACGTATTCTGCCAAAGATTTTTTCGGGCGCGATTGATTTTCCTGATGATATGGGACGCGTGGAATGGGCGTTGACTGTGTTGACTGATGAAAATGGGGCGGCGTCTGATGATGGATTTTTTGCGTCATATTGCAATACGATTGCGACGATTGATGGTGGCACGCATGAGGCTGGATTTAAGGCTGCAATAACCAAGGGGTTAAAGGCGTACGGTGAAAAGATAAATAACAAAGCGGCGGCGTCTATTATTGGCGAAGATGTTTTTGATTCGGTTGCGGCGATTGTTTCTGTGTTTTATAGAACGCCACAATTTTTAGGTCAAACCAAAGAAAAATTGTCGAATCCTGAAATTGCGCGATACACAGAAAATGCAGTCAAAGATCCATGGGAAATGTTTTTGGCATCGGATCCGAAAACTGCAAATGCTTTGTTGGAATTTGTGATAAATTTGGCAAATGCGCGTATTAAAACAAAGCAAGTCAAAGATGTTGCGCGCAAAACCCCGACTAAGCGGATTCGTATGCCTGCGAAATTAGCCGATTGTTCAAAACACGGTGTCGAAGGAACTGAATTGTTTATTGTTGAGGGTGAATCTGCAGGTGGAACAGCAAAGCAGGCACGGGATAGGGCAACCCAAGCGATTATGCCGTTGCGCGGTAAGGTTTTGAATGTGTTGTCTAATTCTGATGAAAAATTCAGTGCAAATCGTGAATTGAATGATTTGATTGATATTATCGGTGCAGGAACTGCGAAAGATTGGGACGATGCAAAATTGCGCTATGAAAAAATTATTATCATGACCGATGCTGACGTTGACGGCAGCCATATTGCGTCGCTGTTGATGGCGTTTTTCTATCAATATATGCCACAATTGATTTATGGGGGACATTTGTATTTGTCTTGTCCGCCACTTTATAAATTGACGTGTGGAACCGAATCGATTTATGTAGATACTGATGAGGAATTAGAAGAATTAAAGGCGAATAAATACAAAAACAGAAAAGTTGAAATATCACGATTCAAAGGTTTGGGTGAAATGATGCCGAACCAATTGAAAGAAACAACTATGTCTGCGAAAACACGTCGATTAATTCGCGTTGATTTACCACCTAAAACCGAAGAAGGTGTCGAAGATACCGAAAAAACAAAAACTTTGGTAAATGATTTGATGGGTAAAAAACCAGAGTTCAGATTTAAATTTATCACAGAACACGCACAATTTGTTAAGGATTTATTTGTGTAATAAATTTTTAGTAATCCAAGAAAAACCGCCGTATAGGCGGTTTTTTCTTTTTGTGTTTTTTATGTTGATGACTTATTTTATTTTCTTTAATTTTTGTGCAAATGTAATTGTGTATTGTGTCGCACTCCAAATAGATGCCACCAATGCAAACCACAAACAAAATATACCAATTTGTGGTAATGTATAAATCATATAAAATACGATGCTGCTGGTTGTGTTAGGGGTGACGGAAGAACCGACAGACATCAGCAAGAAAAACGCAGCAATCGCAATCATTTGAATTGTTGTTTTTATTTTTCCCATCGAAAAACGTGCCTTTGGTACCGGCATTTCAATTTTTTGTGTGCCCAAGAATTCGCGAAGGCCGCTGATATACAATTCGCGCGCAATCATAATGATTACAGGGATAACTATGAACCAGACTGGCATCAAAATAGTTAACATGATTAAAGAATTGCATACCAACAATTTATCACCGATATGATCCATCACGCCGCCTAATTTAGAACAGCAATTATATTTGCGCGCCAAAAATCCGTCGAACCAATCGGATATTGCGCCCAATGCATATATAATAAATGTTGGCCAATACAATCCGAACATGATTGTCGGTATTATTGCAAAGGCGGCTGCAATACGAAACGCAGATAAAAAGTTCACAAATTTTTTCATAGATGTTTTCTCCTTTGTTGTTTGATTTTATTTATTATAACACTTCGGAATGAAAATATGCATATATTTTTTCCGCAGCGGATTTTCCAAGGCCTGGGACGTGCAACAAAGATTTTAAATCTGCGTCCATGATTGCACGAATCGAACCATAATGTTGCAATAGTTGTTTTTTACGAATTGGACCGATGCCTTCGATTTCATCAATACAGCTGGCGGTCAATTGTTTTGCGCGAACTGTGCGGTGATATGTAATCACGAAACGGTGCGCTTCGTCACGGACAGCACGCAGTAATAAAAACAATGGACTGTCTTTGGCAAGAGATGTATTCACAGAACCGTCCAACATAATAAAATGTTCGTCACCATTTCTGACAACACCTTTGGTAACGCCCAATACAGGGATTTTTCCGTTTGCAACTTTTTGCGCGATATTCCATTGGGCAGGCCCCCCGTCAACGATAATTAAATCGAGATTTGGATTATCGTCTATGGCACGTTGAACAAATTCTTCCATCATCGCGATATCGTTGCCGGCACGTCGCATGTCACGTAATTTGAAATGTCGATATGATGATTTTATAAAACCGTCGTGGCCAAATGCTATCATTGCGCCGACTGGGTTTTTACCAAACAGGTGAGAGTTATCAAAAACCCCCGCACAGTTTATTTTTATGCCCAACCAATTTTCCAATTCTGATACACGTTTATCCCAATCAAAATTTTGGTTATACGTTGATTTCTGGCGTATACCGCGATTTGTTGTATTTGTTAATGCCGTAATTTTATCACGCATAATTGCCGCATTTTCATAGTCTTGGTTTTCGGCAAAATCTTTCATTTTTTTTGTCAGGTCAGAGATAATAGGTTCGCTATCCCCTGTTAAAATACGACGTGCCAATTGAACGTTTTTATCGTAATTTGTTTGTGGAATACAACATGGTGCGCTGCATCGGCCAATTTGATAAAGCAAACATGGACGTGTTCTGTTGCGCATAAATGTATCATTGCATGTGCGTAATTGGCATACGCGTTGTATGGTTTTGATTGTGTCGTTTAATGCATGAACCGACGGGTATGGGCCATATACATCTGTTCGTTGGGTTATTTTACCGCGAAATTTTAATAGCCGTGGAAATTCATGTCGTGTCAATGCCAACATTGGATACATTTTTCCGTCGGTCAGCATGATATTGTATTTCGGCTTTAATGTTTTGATAAGTTTTTGTTCTAATATCAGCGCATCTGATTCGTTTTGAGTAATTTCCCATTCAACACGCTTAACCAACGAGCGCATGACCTGTTTATGGTTTTCCAGTCTTGAAATATCAACGTATTGATTCAAACGATTCGATAAATTTTTTGCTTTGCCGACATATAACAGATTACCCGAATTGTCATACATCTTGTAAATTCCGGGTGATAACGGGGCGTTTTTTATTAAATCTTTGAATTGAATAGTCATGAATTTTATGATAAAATATAATTCATAAAAATCAAGAGGGTTGCATTGATGTATAAAATCACAAGAAAGGCAGAGTCTGGTCGGTCAATGTTGGAAATCATCGGCGTATTGGCGATAATGACGATAATGTCTGCGGGTGCGTTTGTTATGATACGTAGTGCGATGGCAACCCAACGGCGCAATACTGTTATGGACGATTTTTCTAAGATAGTAACGGGTGTTCGTACATTATTCGCAGATTACGATAATTTGAAAGATTGGACCAGTGGTGACGATGTGTTGGCGGCAATGGCAATTGATGATAATGGGCCGTATTCAGGGTCTAAATATGCGGTGACCGTGGACAAAACAGATGAAAGTTTTCAGACTTTCCGTGTCAGTATTACTCATGTGCCAGATCGTGATTGTATCGTGTTGGCCAAAAAATCTTGGCCTGGGGCGGTTAAAAATTCTGTAAAATATAATTGTAATGGTACTGGTTTTGTGAACGTTGCATATACCAAATAAGAAAAATATTGAAAGGTAAGAGAAAAATAATGTCAAACAAACAATATAAATATGAGGATTCAGGACGTTCAATGGTCGAAATTATCGGCGTGTTGGCGGTAATGAGTTTGATTACTGCGGGGGCCATGGTCTTGGTGCGTAGTGGCGCAACATCCCAAAAACGTGCGCGCACGTTTGATGAAGTTATGGCGATTGTTGAAAATATTCGTGGTTTATATCCTGATGGATTTGCAGATTTGCCAACTGATGAAGCCGAAGGAACAAAGTTGATAGATGGACTATATTTGAATACGACAACACCTTTTGGGCCGGATACGAAATATAGTATCAAGGGCGTTGGTGAAAAGGATTATTTCGAATTGTTTATTCGCGGTTTAGATGACGATGATTGCATGGTTTTGGCGACCCAGACATGGCCTGAAGTATGGGGTGCGTCATGTAATAGTGATGGGGCGGTATATTTGAGATTTGGTATGTAAAATAAAGGATAGAAAAGGTAAAAAATGTTATGGAAAAAAGGATATTCAAATAGTCAATCAGGACGTTCAATGATAGAGATGGTCGGCGTGTTGGCAATTACTGGATTGTTGACTGCGGGGGCGTTCGTTTTAATTCGAAGCGGAATGTCATCGCAAAAACGTCGTCGCGCCACTGATGAAATTAATACACTGGCTCAATCTGTTCGTATGTTGACTGCAGAGGCTGAAAATTTTGGTAATTTGCCGTCGCTTAGTGCGATAGCTACAAATGGGCAGGGGCCTAAATTAGCCCGAGCGTTATTGAAAACGAATGGAACAACACCTTTTGGTGATAATACGTATTACGTGGTTACCCAAGGTGACACCTTAGATAGATTCAGAATTGGTATGATTAATCTGGAATCTGAAGATTGCTATTTGTTGTCGGTTCAGACGTGGGCCGATGCCCAAGATACATCATGTGACGGTGGAAATTTATCCGTGTATTTTGGAAAATAATTAAACAAGAGGTATAAGAATGAAACGTTGTAATAAAAAAGTAGAAGCGGGCCGTTCGATGATTGAAATGGTCGGCGTGTTGGCTGTTGCGGGCTTGTTGACCGCGGGCGCGTTCGTTTTGATTCAAAGTGGTATGTCATCACAAAAACGCCGTCGTGCAATGGATGAAATGAATACGTTGGCTCAATCTGTGCGTACTTTGACCGCCGAAGGCAGCAAATTTACTACTTTGCCGGGGGCAAACGAAATAGGTCGTGGCAAAGGTGGTCATAATATGGCAAAGGCTTTGTTGAAAACAAATGGTGTGACACCTATGGGTGAAGATACATATTACGTTATTACGCAATCCGATGCAACACATAATGCCAGTTGGTATGAATATTTCGGGGTGCAAAATGATGGCACATCTGTTTATTTCAGGGTGGGATTGGCGAATCTGGACGAAGAAGATTGCAAATTGTTGGCATTAGAGGCGTGGCACGGTGTCGCCGCGGATGCATCCTGTGTTCAAGGGACCGCGTGGTTCTATTTTGGTAAATAATTTTTTAACAAAGGGAATACGATATGTTTAAATTTTTAAGGAAGCAGGAATCTGGTCGTTCAATGATAGAAATGGTCGGCGTGTTGGCTGTTGCAGGGTTGTTGACCGCGGGTGCTTTTGTTTTGGTTAAAAGTGGTATGGCATCGCAAAAACGCAATCGCGCCGCCGATGAAATAAGTACATTGGCCCAAGGAGTGCGTTCGTTTGCTGCGGCACATCTTGCGACAACCGGATATTTTGGTTTCTTGCCGTGGATAAGTAATAGTGGGGTGCCGACAAAGACCGTCGGTGGAGAATCTGACTATATGACGCCGTATGAAATGGCAAGAGTATTGTTAAAGACCGAAGCAACGACGCCTTTGGGGGATGGGTCGTATTACGCAATAAGCGGGGAAGGCAATGGTTTTGCTATCTGGTTGGTGGGGATTGAATCCGAAGAATGCGAAGCAATGGCGGTGCGGACATATTCTGATGGAACCGCAACGTGTTCAACAATCAGTAACAAAAAAGTTCTGAAAATTACATATTCTAAATAAAAAGTAATGTTTTTATACGGGGGAATGTATGAAAAAACACAATAATCGTCAATCCGGTCGTTCGATGATAGAAATGGTTGGGGTGTTGGCTGTTGCAGGATTGTTGACCGCGGGCGCTTTTGTTTTGGTTAAGAGTGGTATGGCGTCGCAAAAACGCAATCGCGCCGCCGATGAAATAAGTACATTGGTTCAAGGTGTTAGTGCGCTTACTGCGGCACAGGGGGGATACAGCGTTTTGCGCTGGTTTGACGATAGTTCGGTGCCCGAAAAAAAGGTGGCCAATGATTATGTGACAGCGTATGATCTGGCAAGAATGTTGTTAAAAACTGACGGGGCGACACCTTTGGGGGATGATTCGTATTACGCGGTAAGTACAGCTAGAGGAAAACTTATTGTATGGTTGATTGGAATTGAAGCCGAAGAATGCGAAGCAATGGCCGTGCGGACATATTCTGACGGAACCGCAACTTGTTCAACAATCAGTAATAAAAAAGTGCTGAAAATTACATACTCTAAATAAAAATTTATTTTTTTAATGGGGGGAATATATGAAAAAACAAAATAATCGTGAATCTGGGATTGCAATGTTAGAAGCTGCGATTATCTTGGCTATTGTTGGTGCTGTGGCGGCATTTGTGTTGTGGATAGTGTCGATAATCCAAACAAATAAAAAAATAAAACAAACCCAAGATGATGTCGCGGATATCGCATTAACTGTGCGGGCTTTGTCTTTGAAATATAGAGATTTTTCAACGTTGGACGGTATTACAAATATCGAAGCAGGAAAAAATTTCTTAGAAAAATTACGTGTCGCAACAACAACACCTTTTGGCAAAGGCAGTTATTATAGTGTTGTGTATGACCCAGATTATCCGGATGTGTTCAGTATTTATATTGCTAATCTGGATTCAAGATATTGCAAAAAATTGAATGATAACTTTTTCCGCGGTTCGGTTGGTGCGGGATGTGGGCAAACTTTTGCAAATTCTCAATTCGTTAAATCACAACAAAATATCGGCGTTGCGGTGGCGATAAATCCAAATACTGGGTTGAACCGCATCGAAGATAGTTTTGGAATTTTTTACAAAAAGACAGAAAATTTGATTTAATGAAAAAAAACCGAATTTCGGTTTGACAGGTTTTGTATTTTATGATACAATAAAGGTGCCATGTGAAAACAACAGGAGAAAAAAATGAAACAAAAAAAACAAACAAGAAGAGTAACTAAAAAACACGAATCCGGCCGTTCTATGATTGAAATGGTTGGTGTGTTGGCGGTTATGGGTTTAATCACTGCTGCGGCGTTTGTATTGATTACATCTGCTATGCGTTCCCAAAAATTGAGCCGTGCTGACGACGATATCGCTGCTTTGGCGGCTGGTATCCGTTTGTTGTACAACAACACTGATAACTTCAGCGGTGTTACTTCTGCAAATGTGTTGAAAGTTTTGGGCTTCGATCAAGTGAAAGCGCCATACGGCGGTTCTGTATATGAAGTTGCCTCTGCAACAGAATCTACTGCGGGCGATAGATTTACTATTTCCTTTGAAACTGGTGATGCGACAACTTGTGCTGGGTTGCAAGGCAGAACATGGGCCAATGGTGGTCAGGCTAAATGTGTGGCCGGAACTAATGATAATTCCAAGTTGCAGATTTGGTTCGGCCGTGATGGTGAAGCTGTCACTATCCCAACAAGCGGCAATTAATAGCAAGACAGTGATTATATAATTGCTGTTATGGGTTGAAATTGGCTGAATTTATCACAATTTCACAAGTTGATGAAGGAACCAGACTTTTGCGCTGGTTCCTTCGTGTTTTTCCTGGGCTGCCCCAAGGGGATTTTTATAAACTTTGTCGTGGTGGGCAAATTCGTGTGAATTCGTCGCGTGTGCGCGGAATGGAAATTTTGCGAAACGGAGATGTGGTGCGCGTACCGCCGACGCTGAATTCGTATAAAACTGTCCAGAAAAAAAGTGAAGGTGGTGAACAATTTTCATTGTCTGATTTGGAAGATTTACGCAAATGTATTATCCATAGTGATAATGATGTTGTTGTGTTTAATAAACCGGCCGGATTGGCGGTGCAGGGTGGAACAGGTATAAAAAAATCTATTGATAAAATGGCGGCTGCTTTGTTCCCGTATGATAAAATATCGTTGGTGCATCGAATTGACAAAGAAACCAGTGGTATTTTAATTGTTGCAAAAAATCAACATGCGGCCCAAGAATTATCAAAACAATTTCAAAATAAAACTGCACACAAAGAATATGTTGCGCTTTTGCATGGGACTTTGTCTAAACAAAAAGGGACCATAGAAAACCATATTGCCAAAGGTGCAGTATATGAAGATTTATCAAATGTTCCAGACGGTGTTCATGCACAACGTGCGGTTACTGAATATCGTTTATTGGGGACGGCACATGGTTTGTTGTCGTGGGTGTGGTTTTCGCCTAAGACGGGTCGGACACATCAATTAAGATTACATAGTGCGTACACTTTGGGTGCGCCAATTGTAGGTGATGATTTGTATGGTGTCACGCGCGGTAAAGATATGGGTGCATTGAATTCGTTATTAAAATCCAGAAATTTGTTTTTATTTGCTTACAAGATTACTTTTGTTCATCCATCTACACGTAAGACGATGACGTTGACTGCGACGGTTCCTGAATTTATGCAATCGGTGTTGAAATTTTTAGAATTTCAATTACCATAATATATATACGGGTATAAATATATGTTTCTTTATGCGTTTTATAGACGGTATATATGGTTGCTGCGAATAATCGCGCTGTTTTTTATGGGGTTGGTTGTTGCGGTAATTATTGCGTTACACCAGATAAATTTAGAATCGTTGCGTGGAAATATTTTAACTGTGTTGCGTGATGCGACTGGGTTGCAAATTGAAATAGATGGCGATATGTCGTGGAGATTTTCTCTGCGACCAGAGATAGAATTAAATAATGTTCGTATTCCAAATGCAGATTGGGCAAAAAATAAAAATTTATTTGAAGCAAACAAAATCGATGTGCGGTTGGATTTATTTTCTTTGTTTCGGAAAAAACCTGCCATTCAATACATAAGAATTATTGATGCGAAAATAAATATTGAAAGAAATGCAGCGGGCGAAAATTCGATTGTTATAAACGAAACCGGCACGACAGACAATGCGCCAGATGAAACCGCAGAAAACGAAAAAAATGTCATAGATAGATATCCGTTAAAACCGTTACCTTTTTCGGGGCTAGGACTAGAAAATGTTGTTGCGAATATTTATGGTGATAAATATAGTTTGGCTGACTTTGGTATTCATAATCATCTGAATGATGGGGCGATTGAATATACTGGTTGGGTTAAACCATATAATACTAATTTGCCGTTCGTAGTGCGATTTGGTGAATACAATACGGAACGAAAAATTTATCCTGTGCGAATCGCTTTTGCGACAGGTGCGAATGCACTGATTGCAGATATTGCATTAGAAGGAACCAGTAAAATCCCAATTGATTTTGTTGTGCGCGGTGATATTCCAAATCTTAAAAAATCAGGCGATTGGTTCAAATTGAATTTATTTAAGGTGCCGTTGATGAATGTTGATATTGCGGCGGGTTTGGATAGAAAGAAAATATCTTTTCGTAAATCGTCTATTAAATTTGGAAATTCTGATATTGTTTTTTCAGGGACATATGATTGGTCAAAATCTGTGCCGGTGGTGCGTGCAAAAATTAATTCCAACAGATTTGATATTTATAAATCTTTCCCAGAATGGTTTGGTGCGGGTGTCGAATGGATTCATCCGCCACGTGATTTGAATGTGTTTCATGATATGCCGTTGTTTGGTGATGTGTTATATAATCTGGATGCAAACATAGACGTAAATATTAAACATTTTGTTGTTTATCGTTCGTTGGATTTGGCAAATTCTGAATTAAAAATTCGTGTGAATAATCATAAGGTTTTTGCAGATGCGCATGTTATAATTGGTAATGGTGATTTACATGCCGCTATGGATGCAGATATTACGCCGGACGGTTTATATATTATGCGTGGGGCCGGTCGCGGTGAACATATTTATGTTGGTGAAATATTGCGTCAAATTTATATCAGAAATGTTATATCTGGATTGCCCTTAGATGTTGATTTATATGTTCGCGCAAATGGAAAAAATATGTCAGAGATTATGCAGACTATGACGGGGCCGGTTGTTGTGTATTCTGTGGATAATGGTTTTGCGCATGCTGATTTAGTTGAATATATGTATGGCGGCGATTTCTTGACCAATTTACGTCATAACGTCGAAGATTTATTCACAGGCAACAAACGTGATATGATTCAAATTGATGGTGCGGTTGCAAACATTAAATTGCGTAACGGTTTAATAGAAACCCAAAATGGTGTCGCGGTTGAAACACATGCGATTAATTTGCGTCTTGCGGGCTCGTTGGATTTGGGACAAGAAACGATACAGTTATCTTTGGCGTCTGTGCCAGTTCGTGGATTAAAATTATCATTGTCTGGAAATCTGGTTAATGCGATGCAAATTTCTGGTAATTTGGCGGAACCTGATTTTAAGATAAATGGTGCCGCCGTTGTGGGCAAAGTTGGCTCTGCGGTTGGGTTGGGTTTATTATTGTCGCCGTTGACAGGCGGACTTAGTATAGCGGGTGGTTTGGTTGCCGGATTATTGGCGGGTGATTTATTAGAAGGCTGGCTGGCCGATGATCATCCGTATCAGACTGCCTTAGAACGCGGTGCGCCGGTTAAACGTGATGATCCGGATTGGTTTCGGTTGCCTGTGGCGAATTTGGCGCAACCGCTTTTTGAATCTGTAAAGCAAAATCTCTAAAATTTTAATTGGTACTATTTACACTTGCACCGAATCGGTGTTTTTTGGTAAAGTGGGCATAGGAAAAAAGAAAAACAAAAAGATAAACAGGAGAAATGTCATGGAATTTTCAGTGTTTCGTCAGGTTTTAATACGTGCGCTGGGGCATATGCAGTCGATTGTTGAAAAACGTGCGACTTTGCCGATTTTGGTTAATGTAAAGATAGAAGTGGCAGACGATTTGGTTTTGTCTGCGACAAATGTTGATTTAGAATTGGTGGAACATGTTGCCGCTGATATTACTCTGTCGGGTAAAACGACTGTGCCGGTACAATTGTTGTATGATATTGTTCGTAAATTGCCAGACGATGCAGAAATCAATTTCAAACAATCGGGCGATCAATTGGTTGTTTCCAGTGGCAGTGCGGTTTTCCATTTGCCAACATTGCCGGCGGAAAATTTCCCAGTTATGGCGGGTGGTAATTTAAGTACTAAATTCCAAATGACAACGGGAGATTTGGCACATTTGATTAACCAGACTAAATTTGCGATTCCAACAGATGATGTGCGTTATCATTTGGGCGGTATCTATTTCCATATTTCCGAAGATACTGGCAAATTGACTGCGGTTGCAACCGATGCGCAACGTATGGCGTTGTGTGCGATTAAGGCGCCGGCTGGAACCGAAGGTATGCCGTCTGTGATTATACCGCGTCGCGTGATTGGTGAATTATCAAAATTGTTGGAAGATGCCAACGTTGACGACGTGACAATTGAATTATCGGATACCAAGGCGCGCTTTACAGTTGGCGCCGCCACATTGACCAGCAAATTGGTTGATGCGCAATATCCAAACTATCGCGTCGTTATTCCAAAAGGCAACGATAAAATTGCCATATTGGATAGAAAGAAATTCGTCAATGCGGTTGATTTGGTTTCGGTGGCCAGCGTTGATAAGACTAAATCGGTTCAATTGTCGTTTTCTATGAACAAATTGGTTGTTAACGCGTCCAGTCCAGATGCCGGAACCGCAACCCAAGAATTAGATATTGAATACAATGGTGATGCAACATTTGCTATTAATTTCAACGTGAAATTCTTGCTGGATGTGGCGGGGCAGGTTGAAGGTGACAAATTCCAAATGGAAATGCAAGAACCGTTATCACCAACAATTATCAAATCTACGGACAAAGATACAGACGCGTTGTTTGTGTTGATGCCAATGCGTATGTAATAAAATATTAGTTTTGAAAAACCGCCGGCATGGCGGTTTTTTTCTTGCGCGGCGCAAAAGTTTGGTTTATTCTTAGTGCATTAAAAAACCAAAGGGGTTTATAAATGGCGACATATATTGCAAATGATATGCGTGTGGGTTGGGTGATTTCCCATAATGGTAAACGCTATTCTGTCACGTCAATTACTAAGGTTAAACCAGGCAAAGGCGGTGCCTTTGTTCAGGCGGACCTGCGCGATATCGATTCGGGCAACAAAGGTGGCGATCGTTGGCGCGCCGAAGACAAAGTTGAAAAATTGATGGTTGAAGATTTGGAATGCCAATATCTTTATTCCGATGGGACTGATGCTTTCTTTATGAATTTGTCTGATTACGAACAATTTACTATGCCGGTTGATTCTTTGGGTGAACAGATGAAATTCTTGGCACCTGAAATGACTGTGCGTGCAAATTTTGTAGAGGGACATCCGGTATCAATCACTTTGCCAAAGACAGTAATCGCGACGGTCGAAGAAACCGAACCAGCACTGAAAGGTCAAACAGCAACCAGCAGTGGTGGTAAACCTGCGATTCTGGATAACGGTGTTCGTGTTCAGGTTCCAACATTTATCGAACAAGGCGAAAAGATTGTTGTGAATACTGAAACATTAGAATACGTTGAACGCGCAAAATAAATTATAATAATAAATCTGCAACAAAAAACGGCAACTCATGTAACATATGTACACTACGTTGCCGTTTTTTTTGTTGTATCTTCATCATTCTAATTTATTTGTATTTTTACTTAATAACGACGGCGTATCTGCGTTGTTTTATATTTTTAATTTTTTCAAATATTGTTTTTGGTTGTTTGATATACGAAACGATTCGATTGATTTTTGAATCGTTTTATTATGTGTCCATGTATCTAGTTTTTTATTTTCAATAATATCAATAACAGAATCCCAATTTTTTGCTAATGCTGTGGCAAAATACCACGCGCGCATCATATTTATATAATATTCATCGCTTTGAACTTTCAAAACCATATCTGCATATTTTTGATTAAACGTGTCCCCCAGATAAAAACGCATCAATAATCCGATTGCAAAACGCACAGTGTACGTATGGTCTGATTTTATCCATTTTTGTATCCATTGGAAAAGTTTATCAGGTTTTTTTGCGAATATTTTTGGTATTAATTGGTCACAGGTTGCCCAATTATTTACATATGGTAAAAATTCATTAACTAATTTAACACATGTTTCAAAATCACGGATGTTGGACAATATGAATGCGTGGATTTGATTTTCTTCGAAATATTTATGAGGTAATGATTGCAAAAAAATATTTGGGGCAAGCATAGTTTTTGCATATTTACGCAATTCGGGTGTTTTTATTCCGATAACGGATTTGGCAACGTCTGGTGGCAACAATTTTGCGTTAAATTTCGCAAATTGTTCGTCGCGCATATTAAATAAATCAGACGCTATGTTGTGCATATTCAAATCAGATTTTATAACCCGAACCCATTATATTTTGGATTTCGTCGATGCAATTTTTTGTGATTGCGTCCATTGCGTTTGTTAAATATTCGCGCGGATTGAAAACCTTTGGTTCGTGTGCCAAAGTTTCACGGACGGCGGCTGTGAATGCCAGACGCGAATCGGAATCTACATTTATTTTTGTGATATGTAATGAAATTGCATGACGCAGTTGTGATGCGCCTATGCCGCGAGCGCCGGTAATATCGCCGCCGAATTTATTTATAGTCGTGATGAATTTTTGCGGAATTGATGATGCACCGTGCAAAACCAGAGGTGTTTTTGGAATGTTATTTGCAATCTGTTCCAAAATATCAAAACGTAATTTTGCGTTTTTGTTTTTGATTTTATATGCGCCGTGTGCAGTGCCTATTGCGACCGCTAACGAATCGGTTTGTGTTTGTTTTACAAAATCTTTGACAATTGTTGGGTCGGTGTAAAATTGCGAATCGGATTTTGTGTTGCTGTCTTCGATGCCGCCAAGGACGCCCAATTCTGTTTCAACCGATACATCGAATTTATGTGCGTAATCTGCGACGCGGCGTGATATTTTTACGTTTTCAGATAACGGTAATTTTGACCCGTCAAACATAACAGACGAAAATCCTATATCAATTGCGCGTTTGCATACTTCAAAACTATGTCCGTGGTCCAAATGTAATGCGACGCGATTCGGTTTATATTTTGCACCCGCAATCATGCCCATTAAAATATCAGGTGTCATATAATTTAACGCTTCTTCGGATACCTGTAATATAATCGGGCTTTGTGTGATGTCTGCGGCACGCAATATTGCAAGCAATGTTTCCATATTATAAAAATTAAAAGCCGGAACTGCGTATCCGTCGCGCAGGGCCCGCGTCAATAAAGCCTTAGTATTTGCAAGTCCAAAACAGGAATAGTACATAATCAAAATCCTTTGGTATATAATCGCAATATAATTATATCATAAAAAATACATTTTTTCGCGTTTTTGCATAAATTCATATAAAACTTGACAATCAGACAAATTGTGCAAAAATATTTATATCGAATCGATAACAAAAGGAAAACATTATGAAAAAAATCGTTTTATCAATGTTGGGTTTGGCTTTGGTCGCGGGTTGTTCTGGCTATGATTATTACAAAACAGACGTTCGCTATCGTCAGGTCGGCGAAGATTGTGTATATTACTATGAAGAAGACGGCAAAAAATTTAATGCCGACATTCGTTCTTTGGCTGATGACAAAAAGATTGTATATCGCAATACACGTTGCTCTGATTTGTATGAAAGCGATATTTTCAACACTGAACGCAACGATAGAAAGGCTATTGTTCCTGCATACACAGAACAAAAAAGCACAAAATGTGGTTGTTCAAAATGCAGCAAAAAGCAAGTTTTGAAAAGCAGATATATCATCGTTCCTGAATAATCGAAATTGAAAGATAAGTTCAAAGGCGTCACATTTTTTATGAAATGTGACGCTTTTTTTGTTTGTTTATCTGATTTTTTATGATAAAATATAGGGAAAAGGTAAGGAGTTTTTTATGAAAAAAGTTATGAATAAAATCAATTTCGCAATAATTTGCCTGATGACAGCTATGCCGGCGTTCGCGGCGTTGCCGAAAAAAACGGTGACGGTGGAAAGCGATATGTGCAAATTGATGACCAGTTTGCATGACGTATTTAATATTCTGCGCATCGCTGCGTTCATTGGTGCTGCGTTTTATATTGCCGGATGGGCGTGGGATTTTATTGCTAAGGGCAAAGCAGAAATGAAAGATGTCAAAGAAAAGGGATTGGGGTTGTTGGTTGGATTTAGTTTGTTATTCATCATCGGTGCTATATTGTCGTTCATTATGTCTGCGACTGGAATGCAAATGATGGGTTGCGATGTATTAAAGAATTGGTAAAGATAGATTTGTATTATAAAACGCCGTCCAAATGGGCGGCGTTTTTTTATTGGCAATTTGTTTAATTCTTTTTAGTATCATCAATGTTAGCCAAAGAAAACAATACGGACGATATCAGTGATTGATAGGGAACGTGTTGTGCGTCGGCCAATTCTTTTATCTTTTCTAATATTTGATGTGGAATACGCATGTTTATTACGCAATCTGATTTATTAAACGCGCGAAACGCCGCGTATTCTTTGAGCAGAGATTCAATATTCATTACGAATAATTGTTGCATTACGTTCGGCATTGACAATCTCCTATACGTCGGTAATTACAACTGACTATATCATTGTATTTACATTTGTCAATACATTTGTGTATAGGTTTGTAATGGCGAAAATATAGGCGTTTGTGTTGATTTGTGTGTTGTGTATTTTTTTTATATTTTTATGTTTGTATTCGGTGATTTTTTTATTATCATTCGTTTGTATTTTTAATCGAAGGAAAGGATTTTTTTATGCGTAAATTTATATTGTGGGTTGCCACTTTCGTTTGCTGTGCGGTTGTGTCGGTTGCGCATGCTGAATTACATGTTGATATTGTTGCAGGCGGTGTTGATCCGATTGCTATTGCGGTGCAAAAATTTGAAACGGTTGGCAATGTACCGGCCGCAGATGCAAAAATGCTGCGTGGGGTGGTTGAAAATGATTTGAAAAAAACAGGGCTGTTTCGTATTGTCAATCATGACGCGTTCCCAGAATATGTGAAAATGAATGAAATGCCAAAGTTCAAAAATTGGGCCGCCATAAAGGTTCAGGCTTTGGTTCAGGCGAAAATAAAACCAGAAGGCAAAGACAGTTATAAATTAGAATTCTATCTTTGGGATGTGAACGGACACGAACAGATAGAAGCGCAAAGTTTGGTTGCGTCAAAAAAATCTATGCGGCGGTTGGCGCATATCATGGCAGATGCGATTTATGAAAGGTTAACCGGCGAAGTTGGATATTTTGATACGCAAATAGTGTTTATTGCAGAAACAGGTTCGGTAACTGAACGTGTAAAACGTATGGCGATTATGGACCAAGACGGATATGGTATGCGGTATTTGTCCGATAAGAATACTTTTGTGATGTCGCCGCATTTTTCGCCAAATATGTCAACTGTGGTGTTTTTGTCGTATCGTGATAATGATCCGATGGTGTGGGCGTTGGATTTAGAAAACGGGAATCAAACAAAACTGGGCAATTTTGGCGGAATGTCTTTTGCACCGCGTTTTTCGCCGGACGGGACGCGTGTTGCGTTATCGCTGGTCAAAGACGGTGTCACGAATATATATGAATATGATATATATGAAAAGACTTTGAAACAATTGACATTTGGGAAACATATTGACACCAGTCCGTCTTATTCGCCAGACGGCAGATTTATGGCGTATAATTCTGATTCTTCGGGATCACAACAAATTCATGTTTTGGATTTACAATCTGGAAAACAAAAACGTATTTCTTTTGGGGCAGGGCGTTATGCGACGCCGGCATGGTCGCCAGACGGTCAATTCATCGCGTTCACAAAAATGGCAGATGATACGTTCTATATCGGAATTATGAATCCAGAGGGGCGTCATGAAAAAATCTTAGCCGGCGGTTGGTATATGGAAGCACCATCTTGGGCCCCAGGTTCGCGTCGTGTCGTTTATTATGAAACAGAACGTACCGAAGACGGCGAAGAAAGAGTTAGTCATATTCGCACTGTTGATATAACCGGTCAAAATCTTTATGACATTGGATTACCTGATGGTTTGAACGGGACAGAACCAAC
This sequence comes from uncultured Alphaproteobacteria bacterium, assembly GCA_947305255.1. GTDB lineage: Bacteria > Pseudomonadota > Alphaproteobacteria > Rs-D84 > Rs-D84 > Enterousia. Next base: position 6,034 of record CAMZDE010000001.1, on the reverse strand, counting down.
ATGGTCACCAAAATTGCCTTGAATGTTATGAAACGATTTGTTGCGGCGTTTTTATCGATTTATTTTATGCAAACATTGTGTTTTGCGACACCAGTTGTTGTGAAATATATTGTTGATGGCGATACTTTTGTTGGTGATGTTGTTTTGGAAAACAAAGCGGCTGTTAAATCGGTCAGTGTGCGTTTGCGAAATGTTGATACGCCTGAAATTCATGGGGAATGCGATTCGGAAATTGCGATGGCAAATCGTGCAAAGCAAAGATTGGCTGAATTAATTCCTGCTGGGTCAACCGTGGAAATTAAAAATGTCAAAAATGATAAATATTTTGGACGAATTGACGCTAATGTTTTCGATTCGCGTGGGCGCGATGTTGGTCTGGTGTTGGTGCGCGAAAATTTAGGTCGCGCATATTCTGGTGGTAAACGCCAATCGTGGTGTGACAACAAAAAATAGATTTAACAACTATGTTTATTTATGGCCGTACGAATTTCGTCCAATGTTGCCGACGATGGTAATTCTGGTTCGAAATATATGTGTGCCGTACCAGATTTTATTCGACCGCGTTTTGGCCAATATAATCCGGTGTCAACACCAACAGGTGTGATTGGTAATTTCAACTGTTCGGCAATAAACATTAATCCGCGTTTTAATGGAATATTTTGATTTGGTTTGACGCGTGTTCCTTCGGGGAAAATGATTAATGTCATTCCGTTCATAATTTTATTTGTGACACGATGCATTAATGCCTTCATATTTGTGTGGCCACGTGTCCGGTTAACGCCGATTAAACCAATTCTGGCAAATGCCCAACCATAAATAGGTATCCATAATAATTCTCGTTTCAAAATGAAAAAACAATTTGGAATATGAGTGAATAAAATTGCAACCTCGAAAGTGGACATATGTTTTGATGCAATTATGCTGCGTCCATCCAATCTGGAATTAACGTTATGTTGAAAAGGAATCCCGTTTTCATTTGTTTGCGGATAATGTATTTGATATTTTACACCGCCGATAACGCGCAATAAATACAATACGCCCCACGCGTCGGCCAGAATGATTTTGCGTTCCAATTTTGATGAAATTAATCCCACGATTAACAATGGTGACCAAAGTACAAACCAGATATATAGTGATAATTTAAATAAAATATTCCGTAACATTGTTTTATCCTTCTTTAATTCCGAAAAGCGTGACGATATATTTTATGTATTCAATCGTCCAGCGTTTTAATCGGTCGGCCGTCGGCATTCCCACCAAAGAAGCAGGGCATGCGATGATATCTGTATTTGGTAATTCGTCGCGCAATAGGTATAGTGCGCGATTCATGTGATCTTCGGTTGTGACAACGACTATACGTGGCATATTTTGTGTTTGGACAATATGTTTTATTGCCAATGCGTTTTGATATGTTGATTTTGATAATGATTCAACTTGAACGTGTTCGATGTCGGGTATATTAGTTGCACCGGCACCAATTATGTACAACGTCCCGTAACGTAAATGCTCTAATTTTTTTACAGCATATGGAATACGGCGCGCGTCGCCTGTTAAAACAAAAATATTATCATTTTGCATCAAAGATTCGCAGCGCGGTGGTGTCATAGATTTGAACATCAGTCCGCCAAGGACAAAACAGAATAATATCACAAAAGATATAGGAATATATTTCATTTATTTTTCTGATAATATTTTTAATGTTGTTCGTTGGGTTATATAGACCGAAAAAATAATAATCAAAATTGGTAACATGAATAACAACAACCAATCAAAACCATTCAATGATATTGTTGCCATTAATCCGACACGTGCAGAATGTGCGGTAGCTAAAATTAATAATAGTATTGGCACTGCAACAAGAAACCCAATAGTCGCAGCAACCATACTGATTTTACCAACGATAAATTGCATTTGGCGTGCGATAAATTTATCTGTTGCGCCGACTTGGTTCAATATTTCGAGTTCGTGTTTATGCAGCATTGCGATATTGCGTGAAATATGCGATACGCACAACCCGATAGATATCAACATAATCATTAAAACGAATGTTGTTATGCCAACTAATTTTAATCCGGCATTCATAGATGTTTTTACGGCAGATGTATGAGTTAAAAATTTTGCACGTGTTGATATTTCGCGCTTCATAAAATCCATGTCTGATGCGTTCTTTAATTTTATTTCGAACATCTGGGGCAGGTAATTATTTAATTTTGCACCACTGGAAATCCAAGGTTTCATACGTTCTGTCATTTCTGATTTAGAAATTTCGGTAACAGATTCGATTTTATCAGAATGTGTTTCAAAAATTTTCTGAATCATTTTTGTATTATCTAAATTCGTTACTTGGACAGTGGCATATTTTTCCCATTGATTATTCCAACGCATAACGCCGCCGCCGATTGATAATGCGATTCCAAACGCCAATACGGACAAAAAAGTCAATATCGATATCACAATCGTCATAAAATTTGACTGTTCCCGAACCAGCGAAAATACAAGCGTTGTTTTCTTCATTATGAATTACCGATGTTTTCAAATTGTTTTGATATTTCAGAAAAATAATTTGATGATTGTGGTTTGGGGCCCTTCCACTTTCGGGCAGATTCTTCGGCATGCGCCCCAGAAAATGAAACGTGACGGTTATCAATGCTTATTATCGGGAATTTATATGTTTCCATCATTTTTTTATTATGTGTTGCCAATATAATAGTTGTTCCAAATATTTTGTTCATCTGGATAAACAATTCCATCAATCGTGATGCGTTTTCATCGTCCAGATTCCCAGTCGGTTCGTCGGCCAATAATATAGCAGGTTGTATAATAATTGCACGCGCCACGGATACACGCTGTTGTTGGCCACCACTAAGTTCCACAGGATAAACATTTGCGAATTTTCCCAATCCAACCCATTCAAGTGTTTTTGTGACAATCTTTTTGATTTTATCCGACGGAAAACCACGAACGCGCAATGGCAATGCGACATTATCAAACACCGTCATATGTGAAATCAAAGAATATTCTTGGAAAACGATAGCCATTTTGTGTCGCAAAAGCGAAATATCATTACGTGAAATATCGTTGCAATCTTGACCGAATAGTTTGATTTGTCCCTTGGTCGGTTTGTGCAATTGATATATCAATCGCAACAAAGTTGTTTTTCCTGCACCACTGGGGCCTGTTAAAAAATAGAAAGATCCCGACCCAATATTAAACGACACGTCGGTCAAAATATCATGACCGTTATCGTAATTGGTTGATACATTCGCAAAAGAGATTACTGTTTCGCTTTCCATTGTGATTTTCATGATAATAAAAAAATCTTATCTGGGCAAGATGTTTTATAATAATGCGATTATAACAAGTCCAAACATAGCCAAAACTATTGCGCCGATTGTTAATTGCCACGAATATTTTTTTACAAGTGTGTTTGCGGTGCCTTGAAATCGCCATAATAAATATCCGACAATTGCAAAACGGCCGGTTCTGAATATAGCAGACACGCCTAAGAATATCCATATGGGGTAATGACATAATCCCAAACATATTGCCAAAACTTTATACGGAATTGGTGTTACGGCGGTTATAGCAATCATCCAAACACCCCATTTGTTTAATAATGTATCAATCATATTTTGAACGGCAACGTGGTCGGTTGCGTCAGGTATAATCTGGGGATTTGCAAACGTCGCGATAAGCCATGTTCCAATTGCGTCATAAAGCCAATAACCAATCATATATGCAATCGCGCCCCCAACGATAGATCCTAATGCGGCCGCCAAAGTAATCGATACGGCGCGCTTTCTTTCTGCGATTATGGCGGGGGTCATAAAAACCTCTGGCGGAATGAATAAAAATATAGATTCACACACGGTCATTGCAAAAACAACAGCCGCATACCATGGTTTTGCAGATTGGTCTAAGATTTTACTGATAAGTTTCATCGGGCATATAATAAATGAATATAAAAAAATCTGCAAGTGTTATGAAAATTATTTACTTGTGTTTTTTATATACCAGTGTATTATTGCCGCATAAGGTATGTTTTTTGAAGGATTGCGAAAATGATAAAAAAGCCGATAAATTCCAATAGAAATGAAAGAATCGCAAGCAAAGTGCAAACGTTGGTTGCGCAAATTTTACAGCATGATTTTATAGATGATGATTTAATTAGTGGTGTGTCTTTGGTCGGCGCCGAAGCGCACGGTGGAATGCAATTTGTAAAACTGTATTTTTATGCACGCGAAAATGTTGATGCAACCCAAAAAAGATTAGATGAAATTACAAAAACTATTCGATTTGCATTGGCGCAAAAGATAGACCAAAAATATGTTCCTGATATTCGATTCGTTTATGATGATACGCTGGAACGTGCGAACAGAATTGAAAGTTTGTTAGAAAATATAGACAAATAGGAACCGGAGATGAAGCAAGATCATATCAGAAATTTTTCGATTGTTGCACATATTGATCATGGTAAATCGACATTGTCTGACCGGTTGATTGAATATACGGGGGGCTTAGAATCGCGTGAGATGAAGGCTCAGGTTCTGGATTCTATGGATATTGAACGGGAACGCGGAATCACGATTAAGGCACAAACTGTGCGGTTAAATTACACTGCGAAAAATGGTGAAAAATATCAATTGAATTTGATGGATACGCCGGGGCATGTTGATTTTTCATATGAAGTTTCACGCAGTTTGGCCGCATGCGAAGGCGCAATTATTTTGGTTGATGCAACCCAAGGTGTTCAGGCGCAAACTTTGGCGAATGCTTATCTTGCGCTGGATAATGATTTGGAAATGTTGCCGGTTTTGAACAAGATTGATTTGCCGTCGTCTGATGTTGTGGCGACGCGTGAACAAATTGCAGATGTTATTGGTATGGATGCATCCGACGCGTTATGTGTGTCTGGAAAAACAGGTGCGGGGGTTCCTGAATTATTAGAAGAAATAGTTAATAAATTGCCGGCGCCAAATGGAAATGAAAATGCATCGACGCGCGCATTGTTGGTCGATTCGTGGTATGATTCTTATCTTGGGGTTGTTGTTTTGGTGCGCGTGGTTGACGGAAAATTGTCACGTGGTCAAAAGATAAAGTTTATTGCGACTGGGGCAGAATACGTTGTTGAAAAAGTCGGATATTTCACACCGAAAATGGAAAATGTTGATACATTAAATACCGGTGAAATTGGGTTTATTATCACGGGTATGAAAACAATCCATGACTGTCGCGTGGGTGATACTATTTGTGATGCAAAATGTGATGCAGAGGCTTTGCCGGGGTTCAAACCATCTGTGCCGGTTGTGTTTTCAAGTTTCTTTCCGGTAGAGGCAAACGATTATCCTGACCTGCGCGAGGGTGCAGAAAAACTGGCGTTGAATGATGCGTCGTTCGTGTTCACGACTGAAAAATCATCGGCGTTGGGTTTTGGGTTGCGCTGTGGATTTTTAGGTTTATTGCATATGGAAATTATCAGTGAAAGATTAAATCGCGAATTTAATTTATCGCTGATTAATACAGTGCCCAGCGTGTTATATAAAATTCATTTGCGCGATGGTTCGACAATTGATTTGGAAAATCCTGCAGATATGCCCGATGTGACACGTATTGAATCTATCGAAGAACCATGGGTGCGTGCAACGATTATGATGCCTGATAAATATATGGGTGCGATTATGGAATTGTGTGCATCGCGTCGTGGTGTCCAAGAAAATATTTCGTATGTCGGTAATCGTGCTGTGTTGGTGTATCAATTACCTTTGTCGGAAATAGTATTTGATTTTTACGATCGTGTGAAATCTTTGTCATCGGGATATGCGTCATTTGATTATGTGCTTTATGATTATCGCGTGTCTGATTTGGTAAAGGTTTCGATTTTAGTGAACGATGAAAATGTAGAACCTTTGTCTTTCCTGTGTCATCGCAGTGCAGCGGAAAAGCGTGGTCGTCAGATTGTTGAAAAATTAAAAGATTTAATTCCGCGTCATCAATTCAAAATTCCACTTCAGGCGGCAATTGGGGGAAAAATTAT